>NZ_JASFYM010000010.1 GCF_030055635.1 Methanothrix sp.
GTGTACGCACCAAGGCAACGAGGTGCTCAGCCCGCGACCACTAACCGCCCGAGCAGCCGTCCCGCTGATCTCAGGCGAATTCTGGATCTGTAAAGCGCATACACAAGCGCCAAGGTGGCGGAGAGGCTACGCAAATGCCTGCAGAACCATAGCGGATAGCATTACCACTCCGGTTCGAATCCGGACCTTGGCTTCATAAGAGAGCGGCGGCCATAGCGGCGGGGAAACTCCTGAACCCATCCCGAACTCAGAAGATAAGCCCGCCCACGTCCTGCACTGTACTGAGGTGCGCGAGCCCTCGGGAAATGCAGGTCGCTGCCAACTCTCACTAAAATACTTTGAATTGCTCTCTTCGATTATTTTCGATGCGGAAAGGTTATCACTCATAAAGCCAGATTTACTCTGATTTTGATGTCCGGCTTTGTGAAATTCGACCCGCGCACGAGGCTTGTGCATCTTGAGGAGCACCTGCGCCGTATCCACAGAAACCTCCCCATAGAGGAGGCCAGGATACAGCTTCTGAGATGCAGGCTAGTTGCCTACAAACTGATCGCAGAGATCAGAGATAGCAGGTACGATAAATCGTATGTGGACAGGCTCATGTCTGAGATATACGACAAGCTGAGCGAGATATCAGGATCCAGGCTCACAGATCCATACATGGATCCATGCGAGTCGCAGTATAAGATACTTGAGGAGCTGAAGAGCTACAGGTACAGGGACCCGAACGAGCGCTTCATGAGGTTCGTGAGAGAGGAGTTCAGGGAGATATTCATCCCCACGCTTTTCCTTTTGACCTACCTCTGCAGGTCCGAGAAAAAATACACATGGGATGAGGTCAAATTGCAGCTCGATGGGATCATGCGCGATCTGCGTGTCGACGTTTCCTGGGATGAATGCGAGGATGAGCTGAAGAGATACGCGAGGAAGGTCTTTCCTGTTCTGGATATTGCAGTGGCGGTGTGATTGTATACACACAATAATTTCCCTCGTTCGTCGACCACTCTCAATGCAATCTTTATATTATACATAATGTAGATAACAATGGCGATCTGCATGGATGCAGAGATCTCATCGATACTGGGCCTGGAGGTCTACACAGATCGTGGCGTATTTGTTGGCAAGGTGGAGGACGCTGTTCTGGATGCTGAGAACGGCACCCTGAGCGGCATAGCTGTCGGATCCCTAAACAGAGAGCTCTTCGATCTCAAGGGCAGGGGAATCATAGTGCCGTTCAGATGGATCACCGCGGTGGGAGATATAATCATAATGAGGCACACAAAGAGGGCCGTCGCGAATAAAGATGCACCTCCCAGAGAGTAGCATGACCAGAACAGGCTGCAGGAACGGGGCGATATTCTCAGAGCTTCGCGTTCGTTCCCCTTTTTTCGTCCGCGTTGACGGCCGCGGGTTCGGGAGGATGCTCAGGGATTTCAGCAAGCCTTATGACCTTGGATTTGCACGATCGATCGTCTCCGCTGCAAGGTTGTTCATGGAGAGCTCCGGCCTTGCTCCGATCCTCACATACACATTCTCAGATGAGGTCAACCTTCTCTTTCTGGATGAGCCATTCAGGGGGAGGCTTGAGAAGCTCGACTCTGTCACAGCATCATACATCTCATCATCGCTCTCCATATCCCTCGGCAGAATTGTCTCGATGGACGCAAGGGTGATACCTGTCTGCAGGGATGAGATACTGTGCTATCTTCAGGAATCCCAGGCCGAAGCATGGCGGAACCACGTATTCTCCTACGGCTTCTACGCTCTTGTCGGTGAAGGTAAGAGCCATGCTGATGCTATGGAGACCCTCCGCAACATGAGGGAGAGCGATATACATGAGATGCTCTTTCAGCGCGGCGTGAATCTCGCCAGGACCCCAGCCTGGGAAAGGCGAGGGGTCATGATATACAGATCGAGCTCAGGCATCGTCGAGGACTGGGAACTCCCGCTCTTCACCACCGAGGACGGGCGCAGACTCCTGGAGGAGATACTGTCTCCAGAGGAGCAATGACCCTAAAAATGAGTCGCCTTCGTACAAATGCAGAATGCTCACGCCGGTGATTTGGCGAATCGGCAACCTTGCAGAAAGAGGCGGAGGCATTGCCCCGGTTGGGCTTAACAGAGTTGTTTCCTCTGAGGGGGCGCCAGCATGAGAGATGGTGAAAACACCCGGAGGCTCATCTCCGCGAATTATTGGACTGAACCGGATTTTCGGTATCTTTGTAGCTTCCTTTTTCGTCATTCTCACCAACCGCTAATTCACATGGATGCGCCACACCCGGATAAAATACGCTCGCCATGAGCGCGCTCATGGCGAGTAGCTGTCGTAGATGTAGATGTCCTTATCTCCGCTCCTGCTGTCCTCCCATACGATCTTCCTGCTACCTATGCGCGGCTTAGTCTGATCTCCAGGCGCTATGCATATCGGGATTTCCTTGCCCGTGGAGAGATCGAACGCGTAGATATCCCAGTCACCATTCCTCTTATCCTGCCAGACGATCACGCCGCTCTCGATATCTGGATTCGTCTGATCGCCCGGATCAGATGTTATCCTGATCTCCTTGCTGTTGTTCGTGTCGAAGGCGTATATGTCCCAGTTGCCGTTCCTGTTGTCCTGGTACACTACGATGTATCCATCCGTAGCAGGGTTGATCTGATCTGCCGGATCTGTCGTCACAGGGCTCTTCTGCTGTCCCTTCCAGATGTAGACGTTCCAGTTTCCGTCCTTGTTATCCTGATAGACAGCGATCTCTCCTGCGCTTCTCGGGTTTGTTCCGCTCGGAGGTATCGCCTCCACAGGCTCTGTGCCTCCATAGACAAGCTTCTTGTAGAGCCTCCAGCCAGCGAAAGAGAGGTCCTGCCAGACGAGATACTTATCTCCGATCGATATAGGTGAGGGAGTGAAGAACTCAGCACCTGTGAGCTGTGATCTGTTAGCTGTTATCACATCGAATGTTCTGACCGCCCAGTTGTTGTGCTGCGGGTTCTGGCCGACCCATGCTATCACAGTTCCTCTTATGTCAGGGTACATATCGTAGAGCGGGCCTCCAGCCAGGGGGATCTCAACGTTCCTGAAGAGATCGTAGACGTAGATGTCAGGGTTACCTGTGCGGTTGTCCATCCAGACAACGAAGTTGCCGCTCACAGCGGGCATGCTCTGCTCACCCGGAGCTCTGCACACAACGCTTATCTGCCCCCCGAGGCTCTCGTATCTCGGTTTGCCCCTCGGCGCGTCCAGCCACACCAGCTTCTGATCCATGTCCGGCTTCATCTGTCCTGGCCCTGATGCGATCAGATCGTCCTTCCACGTCGTTATATCCAGCCTGCGGAGGGACCCATCCTCATCTACGTATGCTATGTACTTCCCTGAGACCGCTGGAGATGTCTGCATTCCAGGCCTCGGATACCTCTTGCTCCACTTCTTGTCGTATACGTAGTAGGCTATGTCGCCGGTGGCCCGATCCTCCCAGACGATCGTGTTTCCAGAGACGTCAGGGAAGACCTGGTCCCCATCGCCTGTGAGCTTCGTCTCGTTGCCCGTCCTCAGATCGTATACGTATATATCCCAGTTGCCGTTTCTGTCATCCTGCCAGACGATCAGGCTCCCCGAGATCTTCGGGTACATCTGATTGCCCTGCCTGCGCAGCGGTTCTGTACTGCCATCGGAGATGTTGTAGAGCACAACATCCCACTCCCTTGAGGAGTTATCCATCCAGACGATTCTGTTCCCGGAGATATCTGCCCACACCTGATCGCCAGGGCCGGTCGCAACAGCTGTAACAGCTCCTGTTGTCAGGTTGATCATGTACACATCTGAGCTGCCTGAGCGGTAATCCGACCAGACGACATTCTGGCCGGAGGCCCTCGGGTACAGCTGATCGCCGTCCGCTCTGACTATTGGAATCTCGGATCTCGTGAAGAAATCAAAGCCGTATATGTCCCAGTCGCCGCGCCTGTTATCCGACCACACCATAAGACTGCCATTTGTTGATGGGAAATCGGTGCTCAGCCACAGAAGTGGCTCCCAGAGCGGTGATCTCGCCCTTATCTGAGGCCTTCCAGAGCTGTCATCAGTCCAGACGATGTATTTATCGCTGAGGATCTTGCTTGACGCTATGGGCTTCACCCTGTAGGGATCTCCCTTGCCGTCGCTAGGCGTCTGATACATCGGCAGCGTCGAGACCGGCACCTCTATGCCCTTCTCAAGGTCGTAGAGGTAAATGTCGGCCGCTCCGCCCCTCTCATCAAGCCATGCAACATACCTTCCGTAGACACAGGGCGCTCCCTGGTTGTAGCCGTTTGTGCATATCGGTGTCTCCCTGCCGGTCGTCAGGTTGTACGAGTAGATGTCCCAGTTCCTGATGCTCGCATTCGGAGCGTTCCTTCCATCAGCCCACACTATCGTATCCCCGTGAATCCATGGCTGTACCTGGTTGGCAAGGTTTGTGCATATCGGTGTCTCCCTGCCGGTCGTCAGGTTGTACATGTAGATATCCCATTTCCCTGACCGCCTGTCAGCCCACACGATCCTGTCGCCTGATATCACGGGAGATAACAGCTGTGCTTGCTGCTGTGTCGTTATCTGTCTCTCGGATCCCTGGAGTATGTCATAGACGTAGATCTGATCGCTGCCAGTTCTGTTATCCATCCACACCACGTACCTGCCGTCGATCATCGGGTATCTCTGATCAGATGGGTCTTTGGAGAGCTGCCGCTCCTTCCCTGCCCGGAGATCATACAGAAACACATCCAGGTTTCCGTTTCTCATGTCTGTGTATATCACATAATCCCCGGAGATATCGGGGCTGCTGTGGTCGATATCGTCATTTGTGATCCTGATCTCCTCTCCGGTCGTGAGGTTCATCATGTAAACCTGGTACCGCCCTGTCCTGTCATCCGTCCACACAACCCTGTCGCTGAAGATCGCAGGATTTGTGTGATTGTACATTCCCTGAGTCACAGGCAGATCCGGCAGTATAGTTCTATCCCACATGTAGATATCCGGATCCTGGATCCCCTGCCTGTAGTCGGTCCACACAACACCTCTCTCGCTGATCGCCGGCTCCATCACAATGGGACCGCGGATCAGCGTTGCCTCCTCGCCAGTGTCAACATTGTAGAGAACTATCTCCGTCCCGTTGTTCTGCCAGGTGATGTTTCTCCCCCAGACAGATGGTGCTGTCTGGATTCCTGGGCGCGCCAGGACGGTCTCCCTCCCTGACGATAGATCAAAGAAAGCGACATCCATCTCGCCTGATCTGTTGTCGGCCCATGCGATTATATCCCCATCGATCGCGGGAAGCGTCTGGTCGCCAGATGCTGTGCAGATCGCCTTCTCAGATCCGCTTTTGATATCGTACATGTAGATGTCGAAGCTGCCGCTCCTCTCATCTGCCCAGACCACCCGGCTGCCGCTCACCTTCGGGGTGATCTGGTCCTTCTGAGCCGATGTCACACGCTTCTGCTGGTTCGTCGAGAGATCCTTGAGGTATATGTTCCAGTCGCCATCCCTGTCGTCGCTCCATACCACCACATCGCCATCGATATCTGGATCTGTCTGGTTGCCGTTATCACCGCAGACGATCTGCTCGACTCTGTTCTTCACATCGTAGAGGTATATGTCGGCGTTGCCGCTTCGCATATCCTGCCACACTATTCTGTAGCCGGATACAGCGGGATTGATCTGTATGAATGGATCGATGCAGACCCATCGCTCAGCGCCTATCTCGAGGTCGTACATGAAGATATCGAAGTTCCCGCTCCTGCCGTCTGCCCATACCACTATGTGTCCGTCGATATCAGGCTGCTCCTGCTCTGATCCCGTATAAACAGCAATCGGGCGATCCTTTCCAAGATCTGCACCGGATGCCGTGAACACGGTTGTGATGAAAATGATGAGAGCTATCGTTCTGCATATCATCTTGCATTCCTCATTCCACAGGCGATCAGTTCATTTTCCGTACAACTACATGAACCTATCTCGACATCTGTCGTTAATCGTTCTAGTACTAATCTCACATCAGACTTAAATAACTCCCGCGCAGACTCCTGCCCGTGGTAATTTATGTCACTGGAGATCGAGAAGATCCATGCGAGGGAGATACTGGACTCTCGCGGTAATCCCACTGTGGAGGTTGATGTCTGGACATGCTGCGGGTTCGGAAGAGCAGCGGTGCCGTCAGGAGCATCCACAGGCACATACGAGGCGCTGGAGCTGAGGGATGGTGGAGACAGGTATGATGGAAAGGGCGTGCTGAAAGCTGTCAGGAACGTCAATGAGGTCATCGCGCCCAAGCTCATCGGGCTGGATGTGATCGATCAGAGGGGTATCGATCAGATCATGATTGAGTTGGATGGTACACCGAACAAGTCGAATCTGGGCGCTAACGCGATACTCGGGGTCTCATTGGCGGTAGCAAAAGCCGCTGCTAGCTCTCTTGGAATTCCGCTCTACAGATACCTGGGCGGCGTCTCGGCCACGAGGCTGCCTGTGCCGTCACTGAACGTGCTCAACGGTGGGAAGCATGCAGGAAACGATCTCTCCATACAGGAGTTCATGATAGAGCCGTGGGGCGCGGAGAGCTTCAGCGAGGCGCTGAGGATGGCAGCAGAGACGTACCACGCCCTGGGAAGGATCCTCAGGGGGAAATACGGCAATGTCGCAACAAACGTCGGATTCGAGGGCGGATACGCTCCTCCGATATCGAAGACCAGAGACGCGCTCGATGCGATAATGGCCGCGCTGGACGTCACAGGGTACACAGAGGAGATCAAGCTCGGGATAGATTCTGCGGCCTCCAGCTTTTACCTGGACGGAGGCTATTCCATAGATGATAACAGGCTCTCGCCAGGGGAGCTGATAGATCTCTACGTGGATCTGGTGAGGACATATCCGATCGTGCTCATAGAGGACCCGTTCGAGGAGAACGCCTTCGAGGACTTCGCAGAGCTGACGAAGAAACTTCCAGACACGATAATAGTGGGCGATGATATCTACGTGACGAACATGGCGAGGATCGAGAAGGGCATAAGGATGAGATCCACGAACGCTCTTCTCCTCAAGCTCAACCAGATCGGCACGGTCTCCGAGGCGTTTGATGCAGCCACGCTCGCATACAGGAACAGCTTCAAGGTGATGGTGAGCCACAGATCGGCTGAGACAGAGGACAGCGCCCTCGCAGATGTATCTGTGGCGATAGGCGCTGAGCTCATAAAGACAGGAGCCCCGGCAAGGAGCGAGCGGAACGCGAAGTACAACCAGCTCCTGAGAATCCAGGAGGCGCTCGGCAGCTCATCCAGCTACGCCGGCAGGAGGAGATGGAGCTGAGATATATCTGTGGTAGATAGCAGCATGGCGCAACCTCCGGTCCTCAGGTCGGGAGAGGAGGTCACCCGGCCGGAGGGTTAGAAGATTTTTATACCACTTTTTCTTAAAATCTCACCGTGAAATAATGACCGAGAGCTGTGTCTTTTGCAGAATCGTCAGTGGAGAGGAGCCGGCTCATATTATAGATGAGGACGAGCTCTCCATGGCGATACTGGACATCAACCCGCTCGCCAGAGGGCACTGTCTGGTGATACCGAAGCGTCATGTCCCGTGGTGGCATGATCTTGACGAGCAGGAGGTCTCAAGCCTCTTCAGGCTCGCACGCTCGGTATCTGAGAGGATCAAAAGAGCCTTCGGGCCGGATTTTGTGGCGATGTATGCAAGGGGGAGGAGGATACCGCACACGCACATATTTCTCGTTCCAACATACAAGGGTGATCCAGTCGACAGGTTCTTCAACGCCCTTGAAGGATTCCAGGAGTCATCGGCCATCCTGGCATCGCTAAGGAATGAGCTGAAGGAGACTGCCGAGACCCTGAGAAACGTGTGATATAGAGTAACAGGGCGCAAGCTCCGCTCTTCAGGCCGGAGAGGAAGTCACCTGGATGGTGTGCTTCAGGGGGTCACAATGGATATCTGGTGCGGGAATATATCTGAAAGGAGGGTTTACAGCAAGGAGGAGAGCGTTGAGCGCCTTCTCTCCCCTGGGAAACCATCATCAGAGCCGCAGATCGACATACGGGCTGCTGCTATCGAGCTGGGCTTTGTGAGCGATGACAGAGAGTACAACCAGCGCCTCAGGGACGTCGCGATCGCTCTCGTCAAGCGCCAGCTAGAGAGCATGTGCACCCCAGAATCAGATCTCCTGCAGATGGTTGAGTCTCTGGATGATCTGAATGTTGCGATAAACCTTCTCGAGGAGCGCCTGTACGAGTGGTCTCTCTTTTACGGCATGAGGTGCAGGGGTGAGGAGCTGGCGAGAGCTCTCTCTGAGAGGGAGGGAATCGGCGTCGTGGCGAGATCCCTGCTGGAGCTGATCAGAGCCAGAAAGGATATGGAGGGGCTTCTCGAAAGCAGAGCAAAGGAGCTGGCCCCGAACCTCTCCTCGATCCTGGGGCCGGTGCTGGCTGCCAGGCTGATCTCGAGGGCTGGCGGCCTTGAGAGGCTTGCGAGACTTCCGGCATCCACGATGCAGGTCATCGGCGCTGAGAGGGCCCTCTTCCGGCACCTCAGAGGTAAGGCACCATCGCCGAAGCACGGGCTCATATTCAGGCATCCGCTGATCCAGTCATCCCCGAAGAGGCTGCGGGGCAGGATCGCGAGGGCGCTAGCGGCGAAGCTCGCCATTGCAGCCAGAATCGACCTCTACTCAGGCACTCTCGATCAGAAGCTCGCGGAGTCGCTGAACGAGCGGGTGCTCCAGATACGAAACAAAGCCACGAAGGGCAGAAAAGAGGACAAGTAATATAAAGTATCATGTGAGAGATTGGAAGGAAATGTACACGCAGGCAGACAGGAAGATACTGATCAAGACGATCCAGACGATGAACCAGCATCTACCTCCGAAGAGGAAGACGCTGGCAGAACTCCTGGATGAGGAGAAGCCGGGGATAAAGGGCAAGGACAACACATTCTATGTGATGGACAGGCCCGAGCTCGATCTCATCTCCAACTCCATCCCCAGATTCATGTGGTCGCGAATCAGGCTTCCAATTCTCATAGAGATGTCCCCGGAGCTGGGAAGCGGATCAGCAAGGATACAGGGCGAGGCTGAGATAGAGGCGGTCTCGAAGATACTCAACCTCAAGCGCGGGGATATCGGCAGCAGGAGCATGGTCATATACCTGCCGGATGTGAGGGAGCTGAGGCGGAAGCTGCCCACAACAACGCAGTACGCGTTCGTGACATCTCTGAGAGAGGATTCGCTCTGAGCCAGGATCCAACATGTTTTTTATACTCATTACGCGAATATCCTAACAAGAGGTGACATATGGCTGAGTCTTTCGAGGAGGCCCTTAGGCTCTTCAAGGAGAGCATGGCTCGTGGTGGCTACAAGGAGGCTGCCAGGATCAAGGAGCAGTACTCTCTGCCGAACGATCTGCTCCAGGATGCAGTCGAGGCGGCCTTCAGGAAGAACATAGAGCTCGGCGAGTACTCTGTGGCGGCCGAGCTCGGCAAGACGTACGGCCTCGATCCCAAGATCGTCAAGGAGGCTGCGGCGAGATCGTTTCAGAGGAAGATGGACAGCGAGCAGTACAAGGCCGCTGCGAAGTGCGCAAAGGAGTTCGATCTTCCAAAGAACATGGTGCAGGACGCGGCATCCAGGGCTTTCAGGAAGAGCATGGACTTCGGGCTTTTGAAGAATGCCGCCAAGATCGCAGAGGAGTTTGATCTCCCGATAACGCTCAGGATGGAGGCTGCGCAGGCAGCTTTCGATATGTACGTGAGCTCGGGGATGTACTCCAAGGCGATAAAGCTCGCGAGGAAGTACGGCCTGCCTGAAGATGTGATACGCGCGGTGGAGCGGAGACGTTAATCTGGCAAGATGGAGAGATCTGTTCTCACAGTAGGCGGCTCCGACTCAGGTGGAGGGGCCGGTATCCAGGCCGATCTGAAGACCTTCGCAGCGCTGGGGATCCATGGTTTGAGTGTTATCACTGCTGTGACCGCTCAGAACACACTGGGCGTTCGCGATGTATTTCCAGTACCGGCAGAGATGATAGCATCACAGCTGGATGCTGTCGCTGATGACTTCGATATCCTCTGGGCGAAGACAGGGATGCTCTTCTCGCCTGACGCGATCTCCCTGGTCGCGGAGAGGCTGAATGCGCTGGACTGCTCCGTGGTGGTGGATCCTGTGATGGCGGCGGAGGCCGGCGGATCGCTCATCGCAGATGGCGCCCTTCCCGCACTCATAGAGAAGCTGATACCCTTGGCATCTGTGGTCACGCCGAACATCTTCGAGGCAGAGGCGATCACAGGCGTGAAGGTTAGTGATCTTGAAAGTGCAAGAGCGGCTGCCCTGAGGATCATTGACATGGGCGCCAGGGCTGTTGTGATAACCGGCGGCC
The DNA here is from genome assembly GCF_030055635.1 of Methanothrix sp. Lineage (NCBI taxonomy): Archaea > Methanobacteriati > Methanobacteriota > Methanomicrobia > Methanotrichales > Methanotrichaceae > Methanothrix > Methanothrix sp. The sequence continues at coordinate 10,399 of NZ_JASFYM010000010.1, forward strand.
ACCTCGAGTGCAGAACCGCAGGGCTGCCGGCTGGCGAGTGTGTGGATATTCTTGTCACAAAAGACGGAGCCGCATGCATATCCGGCAGGCGGAGATCGGGCGGCAACCACGGTGTTGGCTGCACATATTCAGCTGCGCTGACAGCGTACCTCTCAGCGGGCATGAGTCTGCAGGAGGCTGCAAGACAGGCGCAGGAGTTCGCAGCGCGCTCGATCGAGGGGAGCAGGCAAGTCGGCCGAGGAACAGCACCTGTGGACCAGACCGCGGGTTTGAGGGAGGACGCGGAGAGGTTTCGCGTTTTGTCCTCTCTGGATCAGGCGGTATCCATGCTCGCAGAGGAGAGGATGTTCGTCGATCTCATCCCCGAGGTCGGGTCGAACATCGGGATGGCTATACATGGGGCTCGCTCGGAGATGGATGTCGCTGCAGTGGAGGGCAGGATCGTGAGAGCCGGCAGGAGGGCGCACGTCTCCGGGTGCATGAGGTTCGGCGCGAGCAGGCACATCGCGCGGATCGTGCTCGCGGCGATGCGCTTCGATCCCGGGATCAGAGCTGCCATGAACATCAAACTGGATGAGTATGTTCTCTCAGAGGCAGCGTGCATGGGCCTCAGGATATCGAGCTTTGACAGATGCGAGGAGCCGCCGGGAGAGAGCACGATGAGCTGGGGGACAGCGAGAGCGATAGAGCGGCTGGGAGCAGTGCCTGATATCATCTGGGACTCCGGTGGAATGGGAAAGGAGCCGATGATACGCATTCTTGGCAGAGATGCCGTCTCCGTGGCCACCGTGGCGATCATGCTCTCGAGAGCGGTCGGAAAACGATAGGAAGATATAAATCGATGGCTCATAGTAGGAGAGGACCGCTGTCTGGAGTGAGTTGGATGGGATGCGTAAAGCCGAGCTATATTAAAAACTTTGCGAAGAAGCTCATGAGCACATACGAGGGAGAGTTCACCACTGATTTTGAGATGAACAAGGAGAAGGTCTCAGCCTACACGAACGTGCAGAACAAGGCGATAAGGAACAGGATAGCAGGATACATCACCAGGATACTGGAGCAGAGGGCGACCCTGAGATCAGAGGTTGAGTCCAATGTTTAGAGGGGTATTTCCCGCGATAATAACCCCCTTCAAGGACGATGGATCTCTGGACGAGGATGGCCTGCGAAGAAACGTCGAGATTCTCTCAAGGACCGGCATCTCCGGCATAGTCCCGTGCGGCACCACCGGTGAGTCCGCGACGCTGAGCCACGAGGAGCACAAGAGGGTCGTCGAGATAGTGATCGAGTGCTCACAGGTGCCGGTCGTGGCAGGGACTGGCTCCAACAACACATCAGAGGCGATAGATCTGACAAGGCATGCTGCCGATGCCGGGGCAGATGCTGCTCTTCTCATAACACCCTACTACAATCGTCCGAACGACAGGGGTCTGTTTGAGCACTTCAGGAGGGTTGCGGAATCCGCTGACATTCCCATTGTTCTTTACAACGTTCCAAAGAGAACTGGTGTCGAGCTCCGTCCCGAGGTTGTGGCAAGGCTCGCGGAGATCAGCAACATCGTTGCTGTGAAGGAGGCGAGCGGGAGCCTGACGCAGGTATCGAGGATAATAGAGCTCACAGCGGGCAGGAACTTCTCGGTTCTATCCGGAGATGATGACCTCACGCTGCCGATGCTGGCGCTCGGGGCAACCGGTGTCGTCTCTGTGGTCGCCAATGTCGCCCCGCGTGCCACCGTGGAGATGGTGGACGCCTTCCTGAATGGAGATATCAAAAGGGCGCGGGAGCTTCACTACCGGCTTGCGCCACTCGTGCGTGCGATGTTTCTCGAGACGAACCCGATACCTGTAAAGACCGCATACCGCATGATGGGGCTGGCAGCAGGTCCTCTGAGGCTTCCACTGGCTCCGATGTCGGAGGAGAATGAGGCCAAGCTCAGGGATGTGCTCACAAAGATGTCAGACCTGACGGGCGATGTGAGATGATAGACGTTGCCTTGACAGGGGCAAAGGGCCGGATGGGGTCCCTCATTATCGATGAGATGAGGAGCTCCCGGGATCTGAAGCTCGTGGCTGCGATCGATATCGTGGGGGTGGGAGAGCCTGTGCTTGGAGATGTCTTTGTTTCAGATGCCAGGGAAGTGCGCAGGGTTCTCAGGGAGTCTCAGCCCGATGTGCTGATCGACTTCACGGTGCCGTCTGCAGCCCTGGATAACATCCGCGCGGCTGCTGATAGCGGAGTGGCTATCGTCGTCGGCACCACAGGGTTCTCAGAGGAGCAGTTCTCCATTATAGAGGATACGATAAAGAGCGCAGGCATCGCTGCTGTGATCTCGCCCAACTTCAGCCTTGGAGTCAACATATTCTGGAAGCTTGTGGAGATGGCAGCCAGATCGCTCAGCGATTACGATGTGGAGATCATAGAGATGCACCACCGCAGGAAGAAGGACGCACCCAGCGGGACTGCGATGAGAACCGTTGAGATTCTCAGGCGCTCTCTGGGGATAGAGGATATCCGCTACGGCAGAGAGGGCATGTGCGAGAGAGGGAGAGAGATCGGGGTGCATGCGGTCAGAGCGGGCGATATTGTGGGGGATCACATCGTCCTGTTCGCAGGTCCAGGGGAGAGGATAGAGATCAAGCACCAGGCGCACAGCAGGTCAGCCTTCGCCACAGGTGCCCTGAGGGCTGCAAGATGGGTCGTCAAGGCCCCGCCGGGAATCCACAGCATGGAAGAGGTGCTGGCTTCGAGTTGATACTGTTCAGAGAACCAGATCTTGTGCTGGATGATACAACGGTATCGCCGGTCTCAAGAGCGCAGAACAGAGTGGGCATCTGCACCGCCTGCGATGGATATCTCCTGAGTTTAGGGTATTACAGACACGCGGGCAGGTGGATGGTCGCAGCCAGATGCAGTGCCTGCTCCAGAGCTCTGCTCATGGTCTACGGCGATGACTGGTCCTGGATAGAGGATCTGCCGCTTGTGGTGGATGAAGTGAATAGGCATGAGCCTGCGATAACCTCTCTCAGGGTCTCCGAGGTGCCGCAGGAGAGGCTGGAGGTGGTATTCACACCCGCTGAGATAAGAGACATGATCGCATTCCAGGAGGGGAGACCCTACGTCCGCCAGAACCTGTACAGGGCCAGGGCAAAGCTCGAGAGGTTCGAGCGTCTCTTTGGGGTCAGGATAGAGCTGTAAGAGTGTAAGCTGGCCTTTCCAAAACCCCGCTCTAAATATGTTGTAGGTTGTGCGGCTCGATTGCTTGATTTGCCCTCCCCAGTACACCTCTTTCATAAGCATGTGTTAACTTGCGTCAGCTCTGCGCCCTTCTGAGCACGATCCTGTCACCCTCTTCCACATTCGAGAAGACCTCAAGACCTTCAGAAATCCTTCCAATGTGGTTCACCGGAGAGTACGGCTGTGTCCTGCCGAAGAATATGCATATCGCATGACCCGGCACCCAGTAGGATATATCGCCTGCGTTCGCTGATGGGGATGCGTTCTCATCCTCGCATTCAATAGGCGTATCGAAGTATACCTCCTCGCCCCAGAGCATCGCCCTCCCCTCGATCGGCAGGGCGTTCCAGACAGCATCAGCAGTTCGCGGGTTCCTGTTGTCGAGTTCCGCGATGGCTATGCCCAGACCCTCTATATCGATCTCGATTCTCCTCAAAAGATCACCTCCTTTATAGGAAAGCGGCAGAAGACCCCCTCAGGGGAAGGGATAAAGTCACGATTCATCAAGAGACCACCGGCAGCGTGAAGCAGAATGCAGTCCAGCTGCATCCGTCCGATTCCACCCATATCCTCCCGCCATGGACCTCGATGATTCTCTTGACTATAGGCAGCCCGACACCGGTCCCATCGCTCTTCGGATCGACCTTGTAGAAGAGCTCGAAGACCTTCTCCCTCTGGTTCTCAGGTATCCCGATGCCGTTATCTCTCACAAAGAATACACCATCTCTGTAGAATATCTCGATCACAGGCCTCTTATCTTTTGGTGTATACTTTATGCTGTTGTCGATCAGATTGACCAGCGCCTCGATGAGCCTCTCGCGGTCGACGCGGACCGTGGGCATCCCCTCTGCTACGTTTAACTCAGCACCCCTCTTTTTGATCACCTCAGCGAGCTGATCGATCGCATCTTTAACTAGAAGCTCAAAAGGCACATCCTCAGGCGGGTTGATGACACGGCCTATCCTGGAGAGCTCCAGGATGTCGCTCAGGAGCAGATCCATTCTCTCAACAGATCTAATTATAGTCTGCAGGCTCTTCCTCGCCTTTTCCACATCCCCTTTCTCGATATCGATCTCTGCAAGGCCCGCAAGCCCGCTTATTGTGATCAGCGGCCTCCTGAGGTCATGGGATACCGTGTACACAAACCGCTCCATCTCCATGTTCCTCTTCTCCAGCTCCGCTGTTCTCTCCTTCACCATCTGCTCCAGCGAGTCCTTGAACCGCCGCAGCTCCTCCTCTGCCCGTCTTCTCTCTGTGATATCTATGAAGGTGGCAAGCAGCGTCTTATCCCCCTCGAGCTCCATGGTGGCGGATGCATAATCCAACCACCTCACATCCCTGCTCTTCGTGATTATCCTGAACTCATATCTCGGGGGCGCCGGCTCTCCGCGCATCTTGCGTTCATACATCTTCTTGAGCCATGCTGCATCCTCTGGATGGACCACCATCCATACCGGCAACCCTATCAGCTCGTTCCTACTGTAACCCAGGATCGCCTCTCCGGCTCTGTTGACGTACACAAACCTCTCATCCCTCATGATCGCTATGCCTGCAGCTGTGCTCTCTGCCAGCACCCTGAACCTGTTCTCGCTCTCCCTCAGAGCATCCTCTATCCTCTTTTCTTCTGTGATATCCTCTCCCAGAGACTGGTACTCCAGAACCTCCCCGTTCTGGCCGAATATCGCCCTGTCAGTCCAGCGCTGCCATCTGATCTCATTCCCCTTCTTCACCCTGTGCACATAGGTCACATAAGGCCTCTCAGGAGTCAGTCCTCTGAACCTCCGCAGGACCTCCTCCCTCTCATCCTCAGGTATCAGCTCGAGGAAAGATCTGCCGATGATATCCTCCCTTTTCAGGTTAAAATACCTGCAGTAGTTCTCGTTGACGAAGGTGAGGACTCCATCGCGATCGAAGCGGCATACTAGAAACGGCATGTCCTCCACGATCGATCTGTACCGCGCCTCGCTCAGGCGCAGCGCGTTCACTTTCTTCACATTCTCGGTGATATCACGTATCACCTCTATGGCTCCCTCGACCTCGCCCTCTGAACTGTATATGGGCGCAGCCTTAAGCCACAGATGCGAGCCCTCCGGCCCAAATGTTGGTATGAAAACCTCCGCAGTTAGCACGTCCCCATCTCGGTGCAGGTTTCTGTACTCTTCTTGCAGAGACTCATCATATCCCTGTATCACAAGATCTGCAAGCACCGGCCTTCTGCGTCCGTAGAACGGGATCGCGCACTCGTAATTTCCCTTTCCAAGCATATGATCCTTCTTCACTCCAGTGAGCTCCTCAAGTGCTCTGTTCCAGATGATAACCCTGCCATCTCGATCTATGCCGAATGCAGGATCCGGCATGAACTCAAGAATATCCATCAGCATGCGCTCGGAGCTTTTCGCTTGCTTCAAAATGGTATGGTGGTCGCTCAGATCTGTCAGCACGTATATCGAGCCCACCACCCTTCCGCCCTCACATCTGGGCACACCTGTTATGAGCACTGGAAGGGTTGAGCCATCCTTTCGGAGAAGCCTCACCTCATAGCTGTTCGTGATCCCATTGAGCCTCTTCGCCCTGCTCTCCAGAAGTCTTGGAATGTCCTCTGGATGCAGAAAATCTTCAATGGATCTCCCCACAATCTCGCTCACGGGAACTCCCAGCATCTGGGCGAAGGCCGGGTTCACGTACTCGATGATCCATCGCCCATCCACAATCCTCGACGCGGCAACGCCCTGGCCGAGCGAGTTCAGTATCTGGGAGGCCAGCTCGCGATCGATCTCCGGATCTGGCATGGTTGGCAGGATTGATGTGCATGTCATATTAGAAAGTTTTGATATGTTCAGGCAATTTTGAGAAGAGATAACATGAAGGAAATGCAGGTCCTCCTGATGGTTATGAGCATATACAGATCCCCTCGCATGGTGCTTTGCGGCACTGGAAGTACCTATGACCATTCATCCTCAAAATCACATGCTGAACCGAGACATTTACATTTCCGGATATTCACGGTATAGCGGATCATCGAGTGGGATCCAGCAGGCGGGCTGACCTGAGCTGCTGTCTCTGCCCAGCAGATCGCAGCAGTTCGCAGAGTCTCGCCGCCCAGGCTGTCATGTGATAGCATAAACGCTCTGCCATTTGCCGTGCTGATGTGTGATCGAGATGGACCTCTACGTTGTGCTCTGTGCATCATTTGGATTCCTGCTTGGCGTGATCAGCGGCCTGATACCCGGGCTGCACGTCAATACATTCGCCGCGATGCTCCTCGGGGCGTCGCCTGCGATGATGAAGCTGGGGCTGAGTCCATACCACGTGGCTGTGATAATACTGGCTGCCAGCATATCCCAGACGTTCCTGGATTCGATTCCAACGGTATTCGTGGGAGCTCCTGATTCCGATACCGTGCTCGCGGTGCTGCCAGGCCACAGGCTCATGCTGAGAGGCAGGGGCATAGAGGCTGTGCGTTTATCTGCTATTGGCTCAGCCGGATCGGTCCTGGTCGCTCTCGCTCTCATACCACTCCTCTCGTGGATATTCAGCAGCTACTACGATCTTCTGATGGAGTGGATAGGGCTCATCCTGCTGGGCATAGCTATCATAATGATAATGAAAGAACGGGATGCAGATCCTGCTCCATATAAAACCATGAAGAGACGGGCGCTTGCGCTCTCGGTCTTCCTGACGAGCGGACTGCTGGGGATTTTTGCTTTTGAAAACCAGGATCTTCTCTCCTCCCCTCTGGGGCTTGAGCCAGATATTCTTCTCCCGCTGCTCAGCGGGATCTTCGGCGCGTCCTCTCTGATCCTCAGCATATTCTCATCCACGGAGATGAGAGAGCAGAGGGAGACAGGATTTGAGCTTTCAGCGCTGCCACTGGTGAGATCGATCATCCTGGGAGGAGCCGCAGGCTCTGTGGTCGCCTGGATCCCCGGAGTATCCCCGGCAGTGGCGACAATGCTCACAAGGCTCGGAAGGGGCGTCGAGGATGAGGATCAGTCTGCAAGAGAGTTTCTTGTATCCATCTCCGGCGTCAACACCTCATGCGCAGTGCTCTCACTGGTGGCTCTCTTTGTTATAAGCAGGCCGAGAAGCGGAGCTGCCGCAGCAATAAATGAGCTCATCGATCTCGATGCGCGCCATCTTCAGGCCATGATAGTAATAGCGACAGCCGTGGCGCTTGTATCGTACATAACAACCATATGGCTCGCCTGCATCGCCGGATCTCTCCTGTCGAAGATCGATTACAGGAAGCTCTCGATCTTAGTTCTCGGATCGCTTGCTCTGGTCGCCTTCATCTTCACAGGGGCGTTTGGCATCTTCATATTCCTCGTATCCACGCTGATCGGCCTCGCCCCGCATCTTGCCGGAATACGGAAAACGCATGCTATGGGCGTGCTGATGCTGCCACTCATCGTCTACTACCTCACAGGATGAGATCGTGGCGATGTGTGATGCATCATGGATGCTCTGCTCGTACAGCAATTGATGCCCTGTGAGATGGCACATCCCTTTGATTATGCGGATCAGTAACCATCAGAAAGAAGCAAAGCCTGCTGCTGGTCGAGTTACCAGCGCTTGCCTCTAGACTATACGACAAGAGCTAAAACTGAACCAAACTCAGTTAAATTAAAATTTATATGATATGCATCCAAATCTTCGTTAAAACCAGACAGCGAAAGCCTTTATGCTCGATACGGGCAAGTCCTCCATGCCGAACGTGCCGCCCCAGCTTCTCTTGAAGATCTGCTTTGTCAGCGGCTCTATCAGTGTCATCTCTATGCCGCCCTCCTCCTCAAGCACCACAGCGCTTGCCTTATCTGCTGCATCTGATGGAGAGCCCGTGGCGATGCACCACATGTTCCCAGCGCTCTCAGCGATGTCGTCGAGCATGAGATCCGCCCGCATTATCTCATCCCCAAGCCGGCGGGACGGGAGGGCGTATGATACATCCTCCAGCGTCACAACCCCCACGATATCCATCGACCTGGGAGAGGACAGCCTGATGAGAGAGCACGCGCATCTCGGGTTGTACTCCCGGAACATGTACCAGAGCCTTCGCGCGCTGATATCTCCTGATGGGTCTGAGCCATGTGGCTCCGGCCTGAAAGCGCTCAGCACAGCTCTGACAGACCTCATGGGTATGGCAATATAACTATAATCATTTGGATATATTGAGCTGCGAGCACCAGTTGCATTGTATACCGCCTTTATCAGCATCTGATAGCTCAGCACCAGATCATCCATATGAAAAAGTTATTCTTTCCAAATATAAAAATTTTTTCTGGATAGGTGTTTGTGCAGACCGATCCCCACTTCCATTCGGAGTTTAAGACGCGCTGAGATCACGGGTCGAATCGATGAATCTTTTTTGTCTCATCTCCTCGAATTACCTGAAAGCCGGATTTTCGGGATCGGTGAAGGATCTTTTTCGTCATTCTCACTGCTCCGCTAATTCATCTGGATGAGCCTCAGTTTTTAGGTTCAAGGTCGCGCACATGTACCGCCGAGATCAGGAGATGAACTCGCATGATCCATGAGGGTTGCTTTTGGTGCTGATCAATACCCGCCCATTCAGTTATTTTCTCGATTACCTTTCGTGATATCGCTCTCATCATTCATGACATCGTTCAGCTCAGGATTTTTTACCAAAACGCTTACATACAAGTGGCATCGTTAGCAATTATGTTTACAGGAAGGGAGATGATTTAGGTGAGTTGTTATGCAAAGCTGATCTTTGTGGCATTACTGCTCTGCATGCTCTCCGAATGTGGTGCAGCAGACGACAGGCTGAGAATTGCAACTACAACGAGCCTTTATGATACAAAGCTTCTAGACACGCTGGAGAGCCGGTTTGAGGAGGAGTATGGAATATATGTTGACATAATCTCCGGTGGGACAGGGTTCGCGCTGGAGCAGGGGAGGCGCGGAGATGTGGATCTGCTTCTGATACATGACAAAGCAAGAGAGTACGAGTTCATAGCTGAAGGATATGGCACCGAGAGGAGATGCTTTGCGTACAACTACTTCTACATCGTCGGACCCGCCGATGATCCTGCAGGAGTAAAGGGCATGAACGCATCCGAGGCGTTGAGGAGGATTGCAGATGCTGGAAAGAGCGATCCAGATGTGAAGTTCGTCTCACGCGGCGACAGCTCCGGGACGCATGCGCGTGAGAGGCTGCTCTGGAAGATCGCCGGCATCGAGCCTGCAGGGAGATGGTATCTTGAGTCTGGCCAGGGGATGGGAGCGACACTGATCATGGCAGATGAAAAGAGGGCTTACACGCTCACGGATATGTCGACGTACATGGCCTTCGCGGGCAACCTGAGCCTCGTGCCGCTGGTGACGGGGGGCGAGGAGCTTCTCAATGTGTACGCCGCAATACCGGTCTCTGCATCAGAGCATCCTGATCTCGCGGAGAGGTTCGTGGAGTTTCTTCTTTCTCATGAGGGGCAGGAGATCATAGCAGGCTACGGAAAAGATGTCCACGGAAGAGCGCTGTTCTATCCAGCAGCCGGTCACTGCGCAGAGATCGGATGCAATGCCTCGGAATGTCCGGGAGAGATGGTGAGCGCAGTTGGATGAGATAGCAAGAGGATTCATCAGGGCGATCGAGCTGATACTCGAGCTGAACCCGGAGGTGATCGAGGTCGCACTCCGATCACTTTTCATCTCGCTCGCCTCAGTCACCATCGCATCTCTGATCAATGTGCCTCTTGGGTGCCTGATACATTTTCACCGCTTCCCCGGGAAGAGCTGGATGATCAATCTGATACAGACCCTCTACAGCATGCCCACCGTGACCGTCGGGCTCCTAGTCTTCCTGCTCCTCTCAAGGTCTGGCCCGCTCGGAGGCTACGGACTTATGTACACTCCATACGGAATGATCATCGGCCAGACGGTGCTTATAACACCGGTCATCCTGGGGCTCACGGTATCCGCTCTCAGCGGTGTCAGCGACGATGTCAGGGACACAGCAATCTCGCTTGGAGCTGACAGGCTGCAGGTGATGTGGACGGTGATAGCGGAGGCACGGGGCCCTGTGCTTGCGGCTGTGCTCCTCGGCTTCGGAAGAGCCCTCTCCGAGGTGGGCGTCGCGATGATGATAGGCGGAAACATAAGAGGATACACGAGAGTTCTCACGACGGCGATAGCTCTCGAGACATCCATGGGGAACCTGGAGATATCAATAGCTCTGGGTCTTATTCTGATCTCGATAGCTCTGGTGGTGAACACAGTTGTCGGCAGGGTCCAGGGGTGGTGAGGATGATCCAGCTTGAGGGTGTGACCGTGGAGAAGAACGGGATGATGATACTGAATGATATCAATATCGAGGTCAGGACCGGAGAGACTCTGGGGGTTATCGGGCCTACAGGCGCCGGAAAGACAACGCTGCTCAGGGTGATGGATCTCATCGAGATTCCCTCAAAGGGTCGTGTGCTCTTCAGGGGTGAGGATCTTCAGAGAGAGAGCGAGAGGCTGGCAGCCAGGCGCAGGATCGGCGTGGTCTTCCAGCGGCCTGTGATGCTCAGGGGCAGCGTTTACGATAACGTGGCTTACGGCCTCAGGATACGCCGTTTATCTAAAGAGGAGATCGATGAGAGGGTCGGGGCCGCTCTCTCAGATGTCGGCCTGGAGGGATATGAGAGAAGGCCCGCAAGGACGCTCTCAGGAGGGGAGATGCAGAGGGTGGCGCTTGCAAGAGCTCTCGCGATAAGCCCGGAGCTCCTGCTCCTTGATGAGCCGACCGCCAATCTCGATCCCAGAACATCTCATGTGATAGAGGATCTGATATCCAGGGCGAAGATGCGGGGGATGACCACGGTTATATCAACTCACGACCTGCCCCAGGCGGTGCGTCTGGCTGACAGGATTGTGATCATCATGGACGGCAGGGTGGTCTCATCCGGATCCGCGGAGTTCCTGATGAGCTCTGATTCCGATGACGTGAAGGCCTTCCTGCATGCAGGGATGCTGAGACCGGTGGGCTGGAGGTTGGTTCATGAACACATGCGGGTTCCTCACTGAGAGGCAGATCCAGGTTCTGCGTCTCAGACGGAGGGGATTATCGCAGGAGGAGGTGGCTGAGATTTTAGGCACGACCAGATCGAATGTCAGCATCCTGGAGAGGAGGGCGATGCAGAACATAGACCGCGCGCTTGCGACCTTAAAGCAGTGGAAGATGATCCAGGCGCCTGTTGCCGTCAGGATCCCCGAGGGGACGGACCTCTTCGCCCTTCCCGGGATCATATTTAGAGAGGCCGACGCGCGAGGATTGAAGCTGCCGGTGAACTCCATCGATATCCTGGCGAAGTTGAAGGAGATCGCCCCGCATCTCACCAGGAGAAGGCTCATCGAGAGGAGTTTCGATATCTACGTCACGGAGGACGGAGAGATCTATGTTGAGGAGATCGATGAGAGCAAAGCGGTGTGATCCGCGCTCCATTCTTCGCTGCGGTGTGCATCTGTTTGCCATTCTGAGTGGTATGGATGCTGGCGCATGCGGTCGAACCGTCGGAGAGGCGAACTCTGGCAGTTCCCATCACCAATAGACTCCGTCTACGATATTACCGATCCGCCGAATCCCAGGGATGAGCCTCGATGCTTTCCTCAGGTCTGTAACTCAAACATGCAGCCACACAACAGCGTTCATCAGTTCCCGCGCACTGCCTGCACGGCCAGGGGGAGCTCGTCATTCTCGCACGCTGATCATGTGCAACCATGTCCGATATTGGAGTGAATAGTCCCATGTGGGACTTTCCTTCTAACTGTGTGCACCCCTCTCCCCGACCCTGGTGATGACGGATGCAACAAGCAGAGGAAGCGTTATTGTCGCGTCCCCGTAGACCGTGACGTGCCTCGCCTCAGGATCTATCTTTCCCCAGGATATCGCCTCTGATAGCGTCGCGCCTGAGAGACCGCCTGCCTCTGGATGATCTGTTGTGAGCTGGATCGCGAGCCTGAAGCTGTTCGGGGTTACGAGCATCGACTGCAGGGCGAAGTTCTTGGGAACCCCACCACCGACAATCAGTATTCCAGCCCTCTCCGATTCGTAGCATATATCGACTATCTCCTTCACATCACCGAGAACATCTACGTTCAGCTTTTTTGTCTGCCTGTGGAGCCATGCCTGAAGCCCTATCATCGAGTCCGCTATCGCGGGGCAGAACACAGGCACACCACAGTCGCTGGCGCTTCTGAGTATCGATCTCCTGTCGTCTATCTTAGACCCTATCTCTGCCAGAAGAGCCCTTCCTGAGATGGGATCTTCCCTGTCAGGAAGCACATTCTGGACCAGCTCCTCGAACCTTACGAAGTCCTCGTCTGTTATGTACACATCGTATATCCTCGATATCCCAGACCTCCTCAGCTCCGAGTCATCCGCCTCAACATATCCGAGGCAGTGATGGCTGAACGATTCCACGATATCATGCACAAGATTCGCTCCTGTTGTGACGAGCACATCTATCATTCCTCTCCTTATGAGATCGGAGATCAGATCCCTCATGCCAGCAGGCACCATCGCACCTGCGAGGGTGAAGAACTTCCTGTAATCCCCCTCCACCATCTCCTGATAGATCTCAGCGGCATGTGCGAGCCTGCGTGCACCGAAGCCGCAGCCCTCCATGCCCCTCACCATCTCATCCACACTCATATTAGGCCTTACAGAAAGCTGTCGAACACGGTCCATCAGCATCGCTCCATGGATCAGCATCTTATGCTCTGATGGAATTCATTCTTTTGGTGCCATCAGGTGCGTTCAGGGGTTTTGACGAACTTCCTGTCAAGGAATCAAGTCACTGTAAAGATCTGAACAAACCGGAGCCCGTGACGTAATTCCTGGTGGGAGCTGTGGAGCTGCATGATGGCAATTGATACGATTAAAATACCGAACTGTCAATAGTAAATCACCAGGGTCCTAAACACGCGCATCCCCATATGCCTCCTCTGCGGTCTCCACGACGAGAGATATGAGGTCCTCTGGCCTGTTTATGTAGTAAACCCTTCCGAGAGAGCTGAGAGCCTCCAGGACATACCTGTCCCTCCCCTTCTCGTCTATGCAGAAGAGCACAAACCTTCCGATTGATGCGGCCTCTTTGATGTACTCCCACTGGGTGTAAAGGTTCTGTATTCCTGTGTCTGTTATGCACAGTATCAGGCAGCCCCTCCTCTCCTTCACCAGCTCCAGGATCCTGCTTCCTGGTATGTTCGTTCTCCCGCATAGGTACTCAACCAGAACATCCTCTACAGCATCAAGGTCCCTGCACCACGGCTGCACAAGAAATCTCTCGCTGAAGTTTATTGCGGCGATCTCAGCGCCCTGCTCGTAGGCGAACTGTGCAGCCTTGAACGCCGCCAGCGTAGCGTAGAACGTCCTCGATCCCCTTCTGTGGCCGTCCATGGACCTGCTGCTGTCGAGAACCACAAGAAGATCCGGAACATCGGATCTTCCAGGAGTCATGCTGCATGACTCGCACTCTCTCCTGTAAGTGGTCACCCCCGGAACAAGCCGGGTGCTCATGCTGAGCGAGTAGTTCACATCCAGCTCGCTCGGAGGATCATCGAAGCGCCATCTCGTCGTGCCTGTCGGGTAGGAATCTCTCCTGCTGGACCTGCTAGCAGCGATCTCTATTCTGTACCCCTGGTCGCGGTACCACCGCTTGAGATCCCCCCTGATGCCAAGCACGTCCAGGCACCTCATGTACTCCTCCGGCTCGAGCTCAGATGCGAGACCTGAGAGCGGGGCGGATCTCGCATTCCCCCGCAAAATCTCCAGGGATCTGATCTCGTCCCTTCCAAGATATCCTGGGGATAGCGGAGAAAGGACCATGGCCATCTGCTGGCACTGTCTCTTCCACAGAGACCTCTCCCGAACGCCGGAGGCGAAGATCTGGAGCAGAAGTCTCGTCTCTGGTGTCTCCGATGCGCCGCAGACATCCACAGACCAGTACCTCTCGAGGAACGATAGAATCGCCATATCCAGCTCTGATTCTGCATGCTCAGCAGTACGCCTCCAGAGGTGGATCACCTTCTGCTCGTCGGATTCACTCCTCTCCAGCCTGAAGGAGTCTACCACTATATCGCTGAAAATGTTCACGATCGTCCTCGCAAAGCCCGTATCGTTTCTCTTGATGCCCCGCAGAGCTGAGAGGGCCAGCTCACCGGCAACCTCAAGCGACCTCGGGCAGAGGATGTAATGCAGAATGAGATGCTCGAAGAGACTCTCCAGATATATCTCATCGCTCAGATCCTCCTCCCTGATGGATATCCTGTAGTTGTCGAAGGGGAAGACGCCGGAGCCGTCAGAGGATATCACCGGGCGCGGAAGCTGCGGGTAGTGCCACTCGCTCCGTGCCATCTCCCATATCCTGAGCATCTCACCTTCTTCCAATCTCGATCCTGACACCGCCCGCCCTCCAGCCTGCGTTCTTTCCAGCATTGCCGCAGATCTTTATCAAGCCGCCCTTCGCGAGTATCCCTGCGTAATCCCCCGCGTCTCCGAGCACGGTCAGACGTCCTGAGCGCATCAGCCAGCCGGCCCTCTCGCCGACGTTGCCCTTGACGAGTATCCTGCCTCCGGAGTTGTTTACCCCGATGAAGCTTCCCGCATCTCCCAGGATCACGCCCCATCCCCCGCTCATGTTCCTGAACGCATAGGTCCCGCATGAGGATGCGACTATCCCACCTCCGGTCATCCCCTGACCGAGGTAATCACCCGCCTCACACATCCTGATCATGCCGAAGCTCATCCTCTCGCCCACATGTGATGGTCTGCTCTTCTTATCACCGCTCAGTATGAGATTCCCACGGGAGAGCTCAAGCCCCGCGAAGTCCATGGGGCGCACGGTGACAGGCTGCTCGGATCTCTCTGCTGCGATGCTTGTGATGTAACCCCATATCACAGATTCCTTCTTTCCATGAGGTGTGCTCGATAGAAGTCTTGGAATTATGTCATCGCTGACCAGCTCCGCGATCTCCCCCTTCTCCGGATGATCCGCGACCCTATCTGCGAGATCCTCGAGGCTTATTACTCTTTCCCCTTTACCGGATTTTAGCCTTTTGTGCCGGATCCTTCCTCCATATGCGCTCTCCATCATCTCCTTCAGTCCCATCGTCCCAGCCCCGGTACGGGAAAACAGATCGTGATGTTCGTCGACATCTCAACACCTCTTGATCCAGCGGCGTAGGTGTCGATTTCCCTTACACTACCTCATTCTCTCGAGCATCGGGATGTAATCCAGCCTTGCGATGGGGTCGTCGTACTCGGAGAGTTCTTTTACTGCTCTATCAACAGAGATCTCACCATCGATCGCTCTCGAGAATATCATGTTCATCTCCCCGCGCTCGTTAACGGTCCTGTCTATGCTCTTCTGAACCAGATCGGAGATGTACTCCAGGCGCCTTGCGCCGTAGTATGGCGGCCTCTCAAGCATGGAGCGGTTCGGTGTCACCCTGTGCCATATGATGTAGGGTGCAACCGCTCTAAGAACCTCGATTCTGGATCTGTCATTGATACCGCATACAAATGAGACTGCCTTCGTGAACGCTCTCAGATCCTGGCGGACCCTGTCCGAGAGCCCCTCATCGACCTGCCAGCAGCAGACCTCAGGGTTGTTGAAGTAATGGCATCCAGAGCAGAGACCGTGATTTGGGTTCTTCCCAGAGAGCTGTGTCTTGTCGAAGCACGGTGCGCGCTCGCATAGCGTGAAGTCTCGGATGAGTGAGACTATGCAGAGCTCTGCGAGAAGATCAAGCTTTATGCCATCGACCGCGTGGGGCAGCGCATCGAATTCGTCTGCTGAGAACCTCGGAAGCTGCTCAGCCAGATCTCTAACCTCATCCAAGCGCTCCGCGAGGTTCAGGCCAGCGAGAAAGTCAGGCTGTACCGCAGGCACACATGCTGATATTCTATCCATAAGAGCCTCATCAACAGGGTACGTGGAGCTGAACTCAGGGTTCATCGTGGCGAAGTAGCATGTGTCCCCCGGCACCAGCACCTGGCCCGCATAGGTTATCTTTCCCTTCTTGATGATCTCCAGGAAGAGGTTCTGCTTTCCGGCAGGAAACCTGTTGATCTCGTTGATGAGCTTCCATCTCGATCTCGCCCAGGGCGTCCAGAGCACTCTGATCTCTGTGCTGGAGTGCTGCATCCACTGTCTTGGATCTATGAATCCGATGATCTTCTCCTCCGTCTGCTCTGGGTGGCCGGAGACCATGAGGTTCTCAACATCATCAAAGCTCATGTTCATGAAAGCGCTGCCCAGAATGTT
Source organism: Methanothrix sp. (assembly GCF_030055635.1). NCBI lineage: Archaea > Methanobacteriati > Methanobacteriota > Methanomicrobia > Methanotrichales > Methanotrichaceae > Methanothrix > Methanothrix sp. The sequence continues at coordinate 26,901 of NZ_JASFYM010000010.1, forward strand.
CACAAGCGTGGTCTTGTTCGCGCCCATGCCGCCGTAGAGAATAACAGCCCTGTTCCTCAGGCATGCATTGGCTAGACAGAAGATGAGCTGCGCATTGAACCTCCTGGATCCGATGGAGAGATCCCTTACTCCGACGTGAAGGCGCAGCTCCTCCAGGGCATTCATGAGCGATGTGAGCTTAGAGAGCAGATCCCCAGACGGTACCATGATGCTCTCAGAAATGCCTGACGGGCTTAAAGGCTTTCCTTCACCGAGAGGACAAACACGTGTTCAGAGGTCTGCGCGATCTGAGAGGGTGGTTGATACGGGTCGTATTAATTTTATCTATATTATGAAAATATGTCCTTAAGATCTACCTGAATACCGGACGATCTGACCTCAAAAGAGCCCACCACCCAAGAGAAACTATAATTATTATTTATTATATTATCATAGGAATAGGGGGCGAATGATGGTGTAAACCAATAGATTTATTAATAATGAACATAATCTATCATTAACATCTGCCGCACTGTTGCCCTCAGACCACGCGGCGGATGGAGATGAAAGGAGGTTTATAAAAATGGCCGAGGAAACCGCAAAGACCGCGGTCCTTCTCGAGGAGAAGAGGTTGTTCCATCCCCCGAAGGACCTGGTCGAGAACTCAAATGTCATGCAGTGGATGAAGAAGAAGGGCTTCAAGACAGAGAAAGAGATGCGAGAGTGGTGCTCCAAGAACTATGTCGAGTTCTGGGATGAGATGGCCAAGACCTACGCGGATTGGTTTGAGCCCTACAAGCAGGTCCTCGACTGGAAGCCCCCGTATGCCAAGTGGTTCGTTGGCGGAAAGTGTAACATGGCCTACAACGCCGTGGACAGGCATGCGAAATCCTGGAGGAGGAATAAGGTAGCATACATTGCTGTGGGGGAGCCTCTTGGCGACGTAAGGAAGTTCACCTATGGGGATCTGTACAGGGAGGTCAACAAGCTTGCAAACGGCCTGAAGAGCCTGGGAGTCAAGAAGGGCGACAGAGTCAGCATATACATGCCCATGATTCCCGAGCTGCCGATAGCGATGCTCGCCTGCGCGAAGATCGGCGCGATTCACAGCGTCGTCTTCTCAGGATTCAGCTCGAAGGCTTATGCTGACAGGGTGATAGATGCGGAGTCAAAGATATCCATCACCGTGGATGGCTTCTGGAGGCGCGGCAAGATCGTGGAGCTCAAGAAGCAGGCGGATGAGGCGATTCAGGAAGCTCCAACTATAGAGCATCAGATCGTCTACAGGAGAACAGGACAGGATATCCCATGGAACAAGGACAGGGACATATGGTGGCATGATCTTGTAAAAGATCAGCCGGCTGAGTGTGAGACCGAGCAGCTCGACCCGGAGCACAGGCTGTACATCCTGTACACATCAGGAACTACAGGAAAGCCAAAGGGCATTGAGCATGCGCACGGCGGATACTGCGTTGCTGTCCCGCAGACGCTGCACTGGGTCTTTGATCTCAAAGAGGATGATGTCTGGTGGTGCACAGCCGATATCGGATGGGTCACAGGCCATTCGTACGTAGTCTACGGCCCGCTCTCACTCGGCGCGACCAGCATAATATATGAGGGCTCTCCTGATTACCCGGACTTCGGAAGATGGTGGTCCATAATCGAAGAGTTCGGCGTCAACGTGCTCTACACAGCTCCCACCGCCATAAGAATGTTCATGAGGGCTGGTGAGCAGTGGCCCGCCAAGTACAACCTGAAGAGTTTGAGGCTCCTGGGCACCGTGGGCGAGCCGATCAACCCCGAGGCCTGGGTATGGTACAGAAAGAACATCGGAAGGGACGAGCTCCAGATCATGGACACATGGTGGCAGACCGAGACCGGCACGTTCATAGGATCGCCGCTTCCGATAACACCGCTCAAGCCTGGAAGCTGCACGTTTGCCCTGCCCGGGTACAGCATGGATGTGTGGGATGAGGCCGGAAAGCCTGTGCCTCCCGGAGAGGGCGGCAACATAGTCATACTTGAGCCGTATCCTTCGATGCTGAGAGACTTCTACAAGGATCCGCAGAGGTACTTCAGGACTTACTGGGAGACATACTGGAATGTCAGGCCCGGCACATACCTGGCAGGCGATAAAGGAAGAAGGGATGAGGACGGCTACTTCTGGATACAGGGCAGGATCGATGATGTCATCAAGGTAGCGGGCCACAGGATCGGTAACTCCGAGGTCGAGTCAGCCGCGGTCTCGCATCCAAAGGTCGCAGAGGCAGCAGTCATCGGCAAGCCGGATCCGGTCAAGGGCGAGGTCATAATAGTATTCGCTATCCTCAGGGAGGGTGTGCAGGAGAGCGAGGAGCTGAAGAAGGACATCGCACAGCATATCCGAGCCACACTCGGGCCTGTGGCAATGCCTGAGGCTGTCTACTTCGTCAAGGACGTGCCGAAGACCAGATCCGGAAAGATCATGCGCAGGGTCATAAGGGCAAAGGCGATGGGGCAGCCGGTCGGTGACATCTCCACACTTGCAAATCCAGAGGCTGTGGACGCTATACCGAAGATCGTGTAGGGCGTCCGCAAATTTTATTTTTAATATTTTTGCTATTTGCATGTTTATATGCAGCCGGGTTAGTTATCAAATAATTTTATATAGTTTGAGAGCCATTCGCTTTACTTAGTGATTCAACAATATGTAATATTGCAGAAAGATTTGTTTACTTCAACAATACTTTAATGATTTTTCAATATCATTATTAAACATTATTTTCATTCAAACGTTAACTTTATAAACGAAAGAGATAATTATCGATCGTAATAATGCCTCTGAGCCTACACATCCTGATTTGTCTGCTGGGAGGGCAGATTCGCAACGGATCGGGAGGGGCTGGAGGCAGAATGACTGTTAAGGAGTGTCAAAATGGCTGAGCAAAAAGCTGCTACAACTGCGGTTCTTCTTGAGGAGACAAGAGTATTCTATCCCCCGAAGGAGCTAGTGGAGAACTCAAACGTCATGCAGTGGATGAAGAAGAAGGGCTTCACCACTGAGAGGGAGATGCGCGCCTGGACCGGCCAGCACTACATAGAGTTCTGGGATGAGATGGCGAAGACGTATGCCGACTGGTTCGAGCCGTATGCGCAGATCCTCGAGTGGAAGCCGCCGTATGCGAAGTGGTTCGTGGGTGGCAAGTGCAACGTCGCATACAATGCCGTGGACAGACATGCGAAGGGCGCAAAGAAGGACAAGGTCGCCTATATCTTCGTGCCAGAGCCGACAGATCAGAAGGTGCAGAAGATAACTTACCTGGATCTGTACAAGGCTGTCAACAAGTTCGCAAACGGCCTGAAGAGTCTTGGTGTAAAGAAGGGCGACAGGGTCAGCATATACATGCCCATGATCCCGGAGACACCGATAGCGATGCTCGCCTGCGCGAAGATCGGCGCGATTCACAGCGTGGTCTTCTCAGGATTCAGCGCTGGCGGTCTGCAGAGCAGGGTGCTCGATGCGGAGTCCAAGGTTGTCGTCACCACCGATGGCTTCTACAGGCGCGGCAAGCCGCTCCCGCTCAAGCCGAACGTCGATGAGGCTGTGCAGAACGCCCCGAGCGTTGAGAAGGTTGTAGTGGTCAAGAGAGCCGGAATCGATGTTCCCATGAAGGAGGGCCGCGACATCTGGTACCACGAGCTCATAGCCAATCAGCCGGACGAGTGTGAGACGGAGAAGATGGACTCGGAGGACAGGCTGTTCATCCTGTACACATCAGGCACAACAGGGAAGCCAAAGGGCATTGAGCACGTCCATGGTGGATACTGCGTGACACCAGCACAGACTCTCCACTGGGTCTTCGATCTCAAGGACAACGATGTCTGGTGGTGCACAGCAGATGTCGGATGGATCACAGGCCACTCCTACGTCGTCTACGGCCCGCTCTGCCTGGGTGCGACGAGCATACTCTACGAGGGCGCTCCTGACTATCCGGACTTCGGCAGATGGTTCAGCATAATCCAGGATAACAAGGTCTCCGTGCTCTACACAGCTCCCACTGCGATCAGGATGTTCATGAAGGCTGGCGAGCAGTGGCCGCTGAAGTACGACCTGTCCAGCCTGAGGCTGCTCGGCTCGGTCGGCGAGCCCATCAACCCTGAGGCGTGGGTATGGTACAGGAAGTACTTCGGAGGCGACAGGTGCCCGATCATGGATACCTGGTGGCAGACAGAGACTGGATGCTTCGTGGTCTCTCCACTACCGATCACACCGCTCAAGCCTGGCTCGGCAACATTCCCGCTGCCCGGATTCAACACTGACATCTACGATGAGGATGCAAACCCGGTGCCCCCAGGAATGGGCGGAAACATCGTCAACATTACACCCTGGCCGTCGATGCTCCGTGCGTTCTACAGGGATCCTGAGAGGTACATGAAGGAGTACTGGCAGATGTACTGGGACATCAGGCCCGGTATATATCTCGCGGGCGATAAGGCCACAAGGGACAAGGACGGATACTTCTTCATCCAGGGCAGGATCGATGATGTGCTGAAGGTCGCAGGCCACAGGATCAGCAACGCCGAGGTCGAGTCCGCTCTCGTCTCCCATCCGGCAGTTGCCGAGGCAGCTGTCATCGGCAAGCCCGACGAGGTCAAGGGCGAGGTCATCGTGGCCTTCGTGATCCTCAGGGAGGGCGTGAAGGAGAGCGAGGACCTCAAGAAGGAGCTTGCAAAGCACGTCAGAGGTGTTCTCGGGCCTGTTGCCTATCCGGAGATCGTCTACTTCGTCAAGGATGTGCCGAAGACAAGATCCGGAAAGATCATGCGCAGGGTCATAAAGGCCAAGGCGCTTGGCAACCCCGTGGGAGACATCTCCGCGCTTGCGAATCCGGATGCAGTGGACGCCATACCGCTCATCAAGTGAGCGGTTCAAATATTTTATTTGATTTTACGTGATGCTGTGTTTCGGTTGAACTCTTTTGGTTTCTTACTTTGGATCTCCTTTCATTGATGGCGAAATGTTTTGCCACATAATACTTTTGCTGCATGTATCACGAAAAATAATTAATACAATTTTTTACTAACAATTCTATATCGATAGATTTATAAATGGGCAATACGTATGGAATTATCGTGTTTCCGGAGTCTCCCAGTGCTCATAGGTGATCGCGGCATGGCAGTTGTAGATTTGCCGGAGGACTTCTTGACCCGCTTCTTCTCAGGAGGAGTTCTCGAGTGGAGCTCATGCCAGCGGCATCGTGAGACGGAAGCACGTGAAGATCTATATAAATGGAGGTATGTAAATGGCTGAGACTGCAAAGACTGCTGTTCTGCAGGAGGAGACCAGGATATTCAACACTCCCCAGTGGATAATCGAGTACTCGAACTCCTACCAGTGGATGAAGAAGAAGGGCTTCAAGACAGAGAAGGAGATGCGAGAGTGGTGCGCCCAGAACTATCTTGACTTCTGGGACGAGATGGCCCAGACGTATGCGGACTGGTTCAAGCCATACACCCAGATCCTCGAGTGGAACCCGCCATATGCGAAGTGGTTCATTGGCGGCAAGTGCAACGTCGCGTACAACGCCGTGGACAGGCACGCGAAGTCCTGGCGCAGGAACAAGGTCGCGTACTACTTCGTCGGCGAGCCTGTTGGCGACACAAAGACGATCACGTACTACCAGCTCTACCAGGCTGTCAACAAGATGGCAAACGGCCTGAAGAGTCTGGGAGTCAAGAAGGGCGACAGGGTCAGCATATACCTGCCGATGATCCCCGAGCTCCCGATCACGATGCTCGCTTGCGCGAAGATCGGCGCGATCCACAGCGTCGTCTTCTCAGGATTCAGCGCTGGCGGTCTGCAGAGCAGGGTTACCGATGCAGAGGCGAAGGTAGTCGTCACATCTGATGGCTTCTACAGGCGCGGCAAGCCGCTCCCGCTCAAGCCGAACGTCGATGAGGCTGTGCAGAACGCCCCGAGCGTCGAGAAGGTCGTCGTGGTCAAGAGGGCAGGGCTTGATGTGCCCATGAAGGAGGGCCGTGACATATGGTACCATGACCTCGTCAAGGATCAGCCCGCAGAGTGCTACACGGAGGAGCTCGATCCTGAGGACAGGCTGTTCATTCTCTACACATCAGGCACAACAGGAAAGCCAAAGGGCATCGAGCATGCACATGGCGGCTTCTGTGTCGGCCCCGCATACACGACCGCATGGGCTCTGGATGTCCATGAGGAGGATGTCTACTGGTGCACAGCTGACTGCGGCTGGATCACAGGCCACTCCTACGTCGTATACGGCCCGCTCTGCTTGGGCGCGACGAGCATACTCTACGAGGGCGCTCCTGACTATCCAGATATCGGCAGATGGTGGTCCATCATCGAGGAGTACGGAGTCTCTGTATTCTACACAGCCCCCACTGCGATCAGGATGTTCATGAAGGCCGGCGATCAGTGGCCGAAGAAGTACAACCTCAAGTCGATCAGGATCCTGGCATCTGTCGGCGAGCCGCTCAACCCGGAGGCATACGTCTGGTTCAGGAACAACATCGGGGGAGGGCAGGCACCGATCATCGATACATGGTGGCAGACTGAGACCGGATGCCATGTGATCGCCCCGCTCCCGATGACACCTGAGAAGCCTGGCTCTGTGGCATTCCCGCTGCCTGGGTTCAATACAGACATCTACGATGAGGACGGCAACTCCGTGCCGCTCGGCTACGGCGGCAACATCGTCCAGAAGACGCCCTGGCCGTCGATGCTCCGCGCCTTCTTCAGGGATCCTGAGAGGTACATGAAGGAGTACTGGCAGATGTACTGGGACATCAAGCCCGGCACATACCTGGCAGGCGACAAGGCGACGAGGGACAAGGACGGCTACTGGTGGATCCAGGGCAGGATTGATGATGTGCTGAAGGTCGCAGGCCACAGGATCAGCAACGCCGAGGTCGAGTCCGCAGCGGTCTCGCATCCAGCGGTTGCTGAGGCAGCTGTCATCGGCAAGCCCGACGAGGTCAAGGGCGAGGTCATCGTGGCCTTCGTGATCCTCAAGGAGGGCGTGCAGGAGAGCGAGGACCTCAAGAAGGACATCGCAAAGCACGTCAGGAGCGTGCTCGGGCCTGTTGCCTATCCGGAGATCGTCTACTTCGTCAAGGACGTGCCAAAGACAAGATCCGGAAAGATCATGCGCAGGGTCATAAAGGCCAAGGCGCTGGGCAAGCCGGTCGGCGACATCTCAGCCCTCGCCAACCCCGAGTCCGTCGAGAACATCCCGCTCATCGTCTGAGCGTGGAAATTTTATTTTTACATTTTTCAGGCAATCTGAGTCCACCTTAGTGTTTTCCTGGGATTGTCAGTAGTTGCTTACTGAGTCATCACAAGAAACTACACCAGTCAAGTCCTCTGCTTACTCAGAAAGGAAGGACCTGAGGAGATCGTCTGTAATGCGGGGGACGGGAGTCGAACCCGCGAACCCCTTCGGGACAGGGTCCTAAGCCCTGCGCCTTTGACCTCTTGGCAACCCCCGCGTTCTCTAAATCGGCCTGCGGCCCACAAGCCATTCCAGGACTGCCTTTGATGTGTGAAGCCTGTTCTCGGCCTCGTCGAATACAGCGCTCTGCGGGCCATCCATGACCTCGTCCGTGATCTCCTGGCCCCTGTGCGCCGGCAGGCAGTGCATCACTATCGCGTCCCTCCCGGCGATCTCCAGAATCCTCTGGTTTATCTGGTACCTGCTGAAGCTCCTGAGGCGCTCCGCCTCCTCAGACTCGTCCCCCATCGAGATCCATGTGTCCGTGACGAGCACATCAGCACCACGTGCAGCCTCTGATGGCTCATACGTGATCTCCGGGACGCCGCCGAGCTCTCTGGCCCTTTCTAATATTTGGCCCTTTGGCTCATAACCCCTGGGCGACGCCACGATCATTCTCATATCCAGCATGGCAGACGCCAGGATCAGCGAGTTGCACACGTTGTTCCCATCCCCTATCCATGCTATCCGGAGGCCCTCCAGATGGCCGAAATGCTCTCTGATCGTCATGAGATCCGCCAGTATCTGAAGCGGATGCTCCTGATCAGATAGAGCGTTTATCACAGGCACGCTCGAGTGCGCTGCAAGCTCCTCCACGGTCCTGTGGGAGAAGACCCTGGCTGTTATTCCATGCACATATCTTGAGAGAACCCTCGCGGTGTCTCCGATCGTCTCGCCGCGTCCGAGCTGCAGCTCACCTGCGCTGAGGTAGAGCGGATGCCCGCCGAGCTCTGCGGCTGCGACCTCCAGGGATACCCGGGTGCGCGTCGACGGCTTCTCGAAGATCATCGCAATGCTCTTTCCCGCAAGAGGCTTCATCTCACCGAGCGCACACCCGCCCCTTCCGGAGCGCTCGGCCTTGAGATCCTCCGCCCTGTCCAGGAGCGATATGATCTCCTCTGGGGAGAGATCGGCTATCGATATGAGAGAGCGAGCGCTCATGAGACCATCCCCCTGAGAAGATCCTCAACTGTGGGAACTTTATCGTCTGTTGCGCTTATCTTCGCGCTGATGCTCTTGTAGCTGGGTATCCTGGTATCATCTGTCTCCGCTGGAACCAACCGGTTCGACCAGGGGCTGTTGGGCATGAAGGCCAGACCTGGATGCGCATCCTCAGATATTCTGGCCACGACGACAACCCTCCCGTTATCGCTCTCCACTAGCACATTCGAGCCCTCTTTTATTCCGGCCTTTGCAGCATCGCTTTTATCAAGGAAGACCACAGCGCTCATCCTTCTGTATTCCTCGCTGAACCTGTCGACCTCCTGTGCCTCGCTCTGGAATATGTCTCTGAACGTTACGATCGTAACCATCATTCAGATCTCCTCCAGGATCCTCGTGAGAACCTCTTCATCTGATGGATACTCGCTCTTCACGATCGGATCGAACTCAATCCGCACACCGTCCATCCTGAGCGCGCTTCCTCCCGCCTCGATGCCAGAAAGAGCTGTTGGAATCACAACCCTTGAGAGCTCGGTGGTGAGTGTCCTGTGTGGATCGAGGGTTATCAGAGGTACCCTTGCAAGCGCCTTCGCTATTCCTGCGGGTAGGGATGATATCGGATCAGATCCAACAATCATAGCAAGATCACAGCTCTCCGACGCCTCAACCACGCTGTACATCGGGCCGTGATCAACGCCATCAGCGAACGATACCCTGTTTATGAAGCCGGTCTCATCGAAGAGGAGCTGGTTGAAACCGCGCATGTTGTAATGGCCCACCATCGGTATAACATTGTATCTGGTGGTTTCGTTCAGCCTGTCCACCAGCGCTTTCAGGCGATCCATTCTTCCCCTGAGTGAATACGCGAGCCCCAGCCCGGGAAATATAGCGCCCATATCTGCTTTTTTCAAAGTGTTCATCATTGATATCATGGCCTTCTTGTCCCTCACCTTCGGGATCTTCCCGTCGAGGACCGCAAGCATCGCATCTATGAGATCGGCATCTCCTCCGGGAGGTATCTGCACGAAGTTTCCGGCAAGTATCTTGGCGGTGGGAGATGCTCTGATGTCTATGAGAAACGCGGTCCTGTCCTCCTCATGCCCTCTCTGGAGCTTCTCCCCGCGCGGGAAGTACGAGAAGCGTGACATGTGTCTTGGGTGGCTGCTCGATGGATCGCATCCCCAAAAGATCAGGGTGTCACCGTAGTTTCTCACATCATCCAGGGTGCAGCTCGGGATATCCCTGCGGATGATCATATCCACGATCTCCCCCTGGCATATGGAAGAGGTGTCGTCGATGATCGCCCTGGTCCTCCTCGCGAGCTCGATTCCCTTCCGCTGCGCCTCCAGCGTCGAGCACGACCAGCCGAAGAGCAGGGGTCTCCTTGCATTTCTCAGCATCTCCGCAGCTCTGGAGATCGCCTCGTCGATACCGGTTTGCTTACCATCAACCCTCGGCACAGGTCTGTCGGAGGTGAGGGACCTGTACCTCCCGAATCCCTTCCTGCACAGATTCTTCGTTCTGGTTATTCTTCTTCCATCAATCGAGACCTCGATATCATTGCAGAGAAGGGAGCATCCTGTGCATACAGCCATTTGATCACCTAGACGAACTCTATAGCCTTGCTCGGGCAGGTCGCAGTGCAGAGGTTGCACAGTATCCTGTTCGGGCCGAACCGCCTGCACTCCTTGGGGTTGAGGCATTTCACGACCCCATCCTCCACGATCAGTATGACCTTATCGCTCTTCGGTCCTAAACCGATTGCAGAGCCCTTCGGGTCGTTTGCCACGTTCACCGGGCAGGCCACCACGCAGTTGCCACATCCGTAGCATCGCTCATCATGGATTATAAGTCCTGTCTCTGTGGCGCCTGCAACTGGCGCCATGACCTCCCTGAGCTTCTTCAGCTTCGCCTCATATTTTGGCTCCAGCAGAGGTGTGCAGTCCTCGATCTGCTTCTCCCTGGCAAGAAGGGCAACAGCGAATGCCATGCATGTTGGCAGGCCGCACTTCTTGCAGTTCAGCTTTGGTGTTAGCTGATAGATCTCCATAGCGCTGACCATCAAACATCACCTGCCCTGCAGGGATTCTTATTTCCATGTGTAATAATAGTATCCATCGATCTGTGGTTGTGACACAGTTCGAACATTCATGGTATATCATGGCTCGAATACAGCAGAATCATTCGGTGCTGCGAGACACGACCTGTTAATGATACTTTTATATCGAGGGGACGGGTTTTTAGGGATCCTCAGGTAGTATTCACTGCGTAGGGGCGGGCGAATTGATAGACAGATTTCCAGAGGTACCGGCGAGGATTGATGGGCTGAGGGAGCTGGCATGCAACCTGTGGTGGTCGTGGCATCATCAGGCCAGGGATCTGTTCAACATGCTGAATCCTGCTGCATGGCAGCTCAGCGTTCACAACCCTGTGAAGCTTCTCCACGAGATCGATAGATCTGTGCTGGAGAGGGCTGCAGAGAACGAGCATTTCCTGAGGCACTACGACGCGGTCATCTCCAGGTTCAGGTCGGAGATGAGGGCAAAGGGCGGATGGTTCCCATCCCACATCAGGAACCCGACGAACGTGCCCATCGCGTACTTCTCAGCTGAATACGGCCTCCACCACTCGATGCCGTTCTACGCCGGAGGCCTGGGATTTCTGGCCGGTGACTATCTCAAGGAGTGCAGCGATCTGATGCTTCCTGTCATCGGTGTGGGCTTCATGTACCCGGGCGGGTATCTCAGGCAGAGGCTGTCTCCCGATGGCTGGCAGCTGAGCGAGAGCGAAATCCTGGACAAGAGCCACGCACCGATATCGCAGGTGCTCGATGAAAATGGAAAACCGCTCCTCGTTAGGGTGCCTGTGATAGAGCCGCCGATATATGTTGGGGTGTGGAAGCTCAGGATCGGCAGGATCCCGCTGTATCTCCTGGACACAGACGTAGAGGCGAACGACCCGTGGAACCGCGGGATATCATCACGACTCTACATCGGAGATGCTGAGCAGAGGCTGAGGCAGGAGATAGTGCTGGGCATAGGCGGCATGAGCGTGCTCGAGAGCATGGGCATAAATAACCTGGTCCTGCATCTCAATGAGGGCCATCCTGCGTTTGCGGTCCTGGAAAGGCTCAGGTCTCTCATAGGAAGTGGCATGAGCTGCAGGGACGCCATCGATTATATCAGGAGCACGACTGTGTTCACAACACACACTCCAGTTCCGGCGGGCCACGACATATTCCCGTTCCATCTCATGGAGAAGTACTTCAACTCCTACCTGCCATCAATTGGACTCACCCGCGATCAGTTCTTCAGGCTGGGCATAGATCCGGCAAACCCGCAGGCCGGTTTCAACATGACCGCATTCGCGATGAGGATGTCTCTTTACAGAAACTGCGTCAGCAGGAGGCATCTCGAGGTCACAGAGTCGATGTGGCGGCATCTCATCTCCGAGCTCAAATCAAATGGCGTAGTCATCGATTACGTCACCAATGGTGTGCACATACTCACATGGCTCGATCGCGGCATGGAGGATCTCTTCAACAGGTATCTCGGCCTTGGATGGCTGGAGGAGCATGATGATCCCTCGATATGGGCGCTCGTGGACGAGATACCTGACAGAGAGCTCTGGATGGCGCATCGAATGGCAAAGATGAGGTTGATAACAACGATAAGGGAGCGCGCGAGGCTCAGATGGGCCATGGACGGTGCAGATCCCAGGATAATAGTCGCGTCCGGCGTGCTCTTCGATCCATCCGTCTTCACAATAGGCTTCGCGCGGAGGTTCGCCACATACAAGAGGGCGACGCTGGTACTCCAGGACCTGAACCGCCTCAGGAGCATCCTCAACAACGAGGATATGCCGGTCCAGATAATATTCGCAGGCAAGGCGCATCCTGCTGATGACACGGCCAAGCAGATAATCCAGAGGGTGTACAACGTAGCGAAGGATCCTAGCTTTGGGGGAAGGATCGCGTTTGTCGAGGACTACGATGAGCAGCTCGCCCAGTACATGGTCCATGGTGTGGACCTGTGGCTGAACACGCCGCAGCCGCCGCTCGAGGCATCCGGCACCAGCGGCATGAAGGCGATGATCAACGGCGTGCCACAGCTCAGCGTTCTCGATGGCTGGTGGATAGAGGGATACAATGGAAGGAACGGCTGGGCATTCGAGGGCGCAGAGGGCGCGGATCGGGATGTGAGGGATGCACACAGCCTCTACGATCTTCTTGAGAACGACATCGTGCCGTTGTTCTACAGTGTGGAGAACAACGATGGTGTGCCGCATGGCTGGGTCAGGGTCATGAAGGAGGCGATAAAGAGCACCGCTCCCAGGTTCTCCGCAAGGAGGATGGTGAAGGAGTACACTGGCAAGTTCTACGTTAACGCCCTGGATGCGGCCAACAGCTTCAGCATGAATGAGACCCATGGGGAGTAACAGGACGCAGCTCTTCAGGCCGGAGTAAGCACATACAACAGCGAATATAACTGGAGACGCTCTTATCCATCTGATAACTTGCTCGGAGAGATAGTGGCGGTGCTATGCGTTCGTGGCGATTGAATGCGTGCTTCCAGCAACCTCCCTGCATGGCCTCCAAGTTGCCGGATACATAAGAACGACTGGAGAAAGCTTTCGACCACGTCGAAGCGCAGGAAGCTCCTCGCCAGCGAGGAGGGCACCATGCGGTCATGTGCTGAGTTCGGATCACTGAGCAGTCTGCCAAGAAACCGGTATCCATCGGCACATTACCTCAGAAAGTCTGTTTGGTCACCTGTTGACCTCAATGAATCGAGCACACGGCCAGCGTTTTCCGCTCACATCGCTCCAGCATCCCATCATGTGGACAGAGAGGGCATGTATTTCATCAAACATTTCTCTGATTTTTATATAGATGCGGCAGCTTGATTGACCACAGGACGATTCACGCAAAAGCTAAATATCGTCCCTGCAGAGAATGCCTGGATGTTTGCGAACTGGGAAGAGCACGGGCTCATCGAGGACGGCCTGAGGTCGATTGTGCTTGAATCCCGCGGGCTGCATGTGGGTGATGTGATAGAGTACGTGCTCCTTTCTCCCGGCAAGAGGGTTCGCCCCCTGATACTTCTCTTCTCCTCAGAGGCCTTCGGGTGTGATCCAAGAGATGCGCTCAATGCAGCGCTGGCTGTGGAGCTCGCACACGCAGCATCCCTGATACATGATGACATACTCGACTGCGGGATGGAGAGGCGTGGGGCTCCGAGCGCCTTAAGGAGATTCGGCATGGAGGCCTCGCTGCTCGGAGGCGATTATCTGATATCTATGTCGATAGGGCTGATCTCCTCCTACGGCCAACCCGCAATCCGGCTCTTCTCAAAGGCGTGCATGGATATGGCAGAGGGAGAGATCATAGATCTCTCGAGGATAGCATCTCCGCAGGAGTATTACCAGTGCATAACAAAGAAGACGGCATCCCTTTTCGCAGCATCTGCCAGGCTCGGTTGCATGATAGCAGGCGCGGATCGTGAGGATCAGATGCTCTACGAGAGGTACGGTCTCGAGCTCGGGCTTGCCTACCAGATAGTGGATGATCTCGAGGAGCTCATCGGCATCGATCAGGGCAAGAGGTCCGCGAAGAAATCGATGACCCTGCCGAGGATTCATAGCCTTAGATCCGGGCCGGAGGAGACCCTGAGGATGTGTGTTGATGCTGTGAGAGAGCATACGGGCAGCGCTAGAGCCTCACTGCACAGCGCGGGTGGTGATCCGGAGATGAAGGAGCGTCTGCTCATGATACTGGAGAGCATGACAGAGAGCATGGTGAAGAGATGCAGCTTACCGAAAGCCCTCTCCTGAATTTAAATGTTGATCTGGATGATGGCATCAGGCTCAGTGCGACTGGCGCTCTCGCCCCTGTTGCGAAGCCGATCGTTAAAAAGATCAACGAGATATTCGAGAACGAGAAGCCGATCAGCACAGGTGACCGGCTTATATTCTCCACCTGGATCCCGCCAGCGCCCAGCAGGGCATTCGACAGGATGATTTCCGCTCAGCTGAGATCGCTTGTGCGCAGGAATATTCCGGATCAGCTCTCGATCTCGGTCTTCCGCGGCTGCCCGAACAGCTGCATCCACTGCTCGGCCCCCTCAAGAAGCGGGGATATTCTGGAGGGAGATGTTGTTAAAAGAACCATCTCCGAGGCCCTGGATCTAGGAACGTATCTTGTCACCTTCGACGGCGGAGAGCCGATGCTGAGGCATGACCTTCCTGATCTGATCGCAGGCGTCGATGACAGGGCGATCGCGACCTGCTTCACCAGCGGATACGCTTTGAGCGAGAATCTTGCGCTGGATCTCAGGAAGAGCGGCCTTTACGCCCTCAGGGTGAGCATAGACAGCCCAGTCGAGGAGCAGCATGATCGTTTCAGGGGAAGAGAGGGCGCGTTCAGAGATGCGATCTCCGGCGTCAGGAACGCTCTGCGCGCCGGACTTCTGGTGGATCTCTTCATGGTGGTCTCGCCATACAACATAGACCAGCTTGAAGACGCATACTCCCTGGCATCTGATCTCGGGGCTCACGAGCTCTCCCTCTACGAGATCGTGGCGGTGGGGCGGTGGAAGGAGCATGCGGAAGAGGTTTTATCCCCGCGGGATATCGAGCGTCTGGCCGATTTTCACAGGAGGATGAACAGGCTCCCGGATGGGCCGAGGGTCACGGCCCTTCCTTACCTTCTTTCCCCCCAGATGTTCGGATGCTTCGCAGGGAGGCGATGGATGCACGTCGATCCATCCGGAGATGTCATGCCATGCGCATACATGCCGATCAGCTTCGGCAACGTTAAAAATAGCTCTCTTAAGAACATCTGGATGAGGATGAGCAGGTACAGATGGTTCAGAGATCGCTGCTCATGCCAGATGAAGGATGGTGTTTTCAGGAGTTTGCACTTTGAAAAGGAGGATGTGAAATGAGGTTTTGCTATGCTGTTATTCTGATCATCGCCCTCATGGCGATGGTTGCTGGTGCGCAGAGGTACGAATCAACACCAACGCAGTATAACGATTCGCTGGGCGAGGGCCTGGGATGGATGACCATAGTGAGCCCAGAGCATACGGCTGAGTACCTGGCGAAGACAGGCGGTGCGACAGGGAGCGCAACCGCATACACGAGCATAGATCTGCGGGGGAACTGGTCGTTCGAGCTCAGGAGTCTTGATGAGAAGATGGTCGGAACAGTCAATCTGAACCTGGCCCAGATTGGCACAGTGGTCTTCGGTGCTGGCACTGTAAGAGGATCCGGTGCTATCGCCACTGCAAGCGGGGCGATTGTTGATAACACGCTCACGCTGAACATCGTGACGTATCCGAACGTGGAGCTCTACAGCGCGAGGTTCAACCAGATCGGAGGTGGCGGAAGATCTGCTGCAGGATACTTCGACGCTTACTCGTCCTCCGGCGGATCCCTCCAGGGGAAGATCAGGGGCGAGAAGGACGTGCCCAGGACGCTGAGCTGAGATCCCCGGCGTCTCTTTTTTGCAAATCCGGCGAGTCGGCGGATCGGTATCATTTCAGAAGGGAACAAAGACGATTGCCTCTGCTGGGACGGAGTTTGCTCTCCGACGGTTCGATCACATCTCCACGGCCAACCTATGGACGGCATTCTTGCTTTTGTCATTCTCGCATGCATGACCCTCAGCTTTAGACATCTCAGAGGGCATCCTTCAGCGCCCTCACAAGCTCCGCGCGTATCCTGGTGCTCCTGTCGCCGCCGCAGACAGCCCCCCTCACACCCAGTATGTCGGGAGATATCGATCCGATCGCCTCGAGATCTCTCATCCCGAGGTTCCCGGCCAGAGCGGCCTCGAGCCCGAGATCATGGGCTGATCTGACGAACAGCTTCAGCTCCTCCACAGTCATGAACTCCAGCGTGGATCTGCCGTCTTTTATGGCGGTATCAACCATAACGACATCAGCTCCGCATTCAGCGGCTATCTGCGGAAGCTCCACAGGAGGCAGCGAGCCAGCCCTCCTGAAATCAGAGTATGCGGCTGCGACGACCTTCCTTCGCGAATCATGTTCCTTCACAGACCTCACGATCGGCCTCAGAAGCTCGATCGCCTCCTCCGGCTGCCGCACGCCCAGCAGGCCTGCCTTGATGTAATCTGCGCCTGATACTGCTGCTCCCAGAGCAGCGAGGCTCGCAGTTCCCGGCTTGAACGGGAGATCTCCTATAGTGGCGCTGACCGGCACCCTTCCTGCGACCAGCTCCACCACCGACCTGATCGCCCAGGGAAAGTTCGCCCCAAGTGACCCCTCCCTTGGGTTCTTGACATCGATTATGTCCGCACCGCCGTCCAGGGCAGCCATCGCCTCTTCAAGATTCATAGGACTTACCAACAGCCTCATATTCATCAGTTCCCGAGAGGATAAGGATGCGTTGCATCTTCGTGATGGACATATATAACGGTGAGGTGGTCCATGCGGTACGCGGGGAGAGGTCCAGGTACCGCCCCATAAACACATTCAGCAGGATGGTATCGACATCAGACCCCATCGAGATCGTGGAGATCCTTGCACCCAAAGAGGTGTACATCGCGGATCTGGACAGGCTCTCCGGCGGCGGGGATAATCTTCAGGTGATCGAGAGCATATCGTCGAGAGCCATCACCATGGCGGACATCGGCATCTCCAGCATATCAGATCTATCCCTGCTCCCAGAATCTGCAACACCTGTCCTGGGGACGGAGACCGCATCGGTTGATCTGATCTCAAAGGCATCAGATCTCCGCGATGTAGTTGTGAGCATAGACATGAAGCACAGGAGGGTCATATCTAAGAGCGGTGATCTGGATCCGCTGGATCTCATAAAGGATATGAACGATCTCGATCTTCTCGGCATCATACTTCTGGAGCTCGACAGGGTCGGGACGTCAGAAGGCACAGATATCGAGTTCCTGAGCCGCGCCGTGGCCTCAAGCGATCATCCTATTCTTGTTGGCGGCGGAATCCGCGGCCTGAGCGATATTGATGCTCTTAAGGAGATCGGTGTTCAGGGGGTGCTCGTGGCGACATCTGTGCATTCCGGGGGAATACCTCTAGAGATGATCCGGCGATGATCTCCGGTACGGTATGGACACCATGCCCCTTCAGCTTGTCCCCCCTCTGCCAGCCCCACATTCTCCCACCGTTCTGTCAGCTCTCGGTGTGCAATTTGGTCTGCTGACGATCCGCTCACAGGATCGCATTTTGTCTCGCCTGAACGATGGGAGGCCAGGATCCATCTCAAGTGAACCTCAGCTTCCTGACCTTCATCGTCGATAGATCGACGTGCGGCACTATTCCGGGCGTGGGCTGTATGTTCATCTTCTTCTGGAACTCTGTCTGTCCCTGCCAGGTGCCGCTGTTGATAACTGTCACACCCTTGTATCTCGTTATCCCAACGACATGCACGTGCCCGCAGTGGAGTATCGCTGGCGGCCTGTCGATCACGTAATGATCCTCGACCTCCGGGGCGACGGAGACCCTGTTCCCGTATATCGGGCAGAGATGCCTCCTCCGGAGCATCTCAACCATCGCGAGCTCCGGCTCTCTGTATGAAAGGCCGGGAACTTTTAGCACAAAGTCGTCGATCGACCTCCCATGGTAGATCAGAACCGGCCGGGAGGAGATCGTTATCCATGAGGGATTCCCGACGAATATAACATTACTGGGGAAAAGCGATTGTATCTCCTTCGGGAGCGCTGGCTGCGGCTCGGCCTGTCTCACTATATCGTGGTTCCCGGGAGATATCACGATCTTTATCCTCGAGGGGATCTCTGAGATGAGATCGGCAGCCAGCTGATACTGCTCGTAGATGTCCTTTATCTCGAGCTCGTCCTCCTGCCCCGGGTAGACTCCGATTCCGTCGACGATGTCTCCAGCGATCACGATGCATCCTACACCAGAGCTGAGCCCAGTCGGATCTTCTCCGGATATCCAGGAGACGAAGCGATTCCAGGTATCGATCAGAAACGTTTTGCTCCCTACATGAAGGTCTGATAGAAAGAGAGCTCCTCCAGATGCAGATGTCAGGGGCTGGGGCTGAGCCTGGAGATCAGGCCAGACGATCGACTTCGCGAATATCCGACCCTTTCCATCTGATGTTCCTGTGATTCCAATAACCTCGTCTGTGACGAGAAGCATCGAGTCCTCATACGCAGGAGATTCCCTGGCGAAGAGCACGGTAACCATGCCTGTGGGATCCTCGATCTCCACGACTCTGGCTCGAGAGGTGTTTCTTATATCCATGATCATGCCGATAACCGAGACCTCTCGCCCTGCTGTCTGCGCGCCAAGGCTCTCGATGGGCCGGGAGCCCATCCGCTTGCTCAGAAGATCGTGGATCTTCGCATATCTATCCCTGAAGTACTTCACGAAGTCCGAGTAGTTTCCCAGACAGGTAGATCTTCCTGTGATCTCCCTCAGCACCTCGACCTCCACGCCGGAGCTTCTCCTTTCCAGCGCGCAGCTCGTTGCTGAGGGTTCCCTCTCAGATCCCTCTGCTGCCTCCTCATCTGCTCTTCTGCACCTCCCGTCCAGGATTGAGAGGATCTGCTCTGCGCTTACAACAACCGTGCTGGCGTCGAGACTGCTTATCAGATGGTCAATCGATCCCGTGTCCTTTTTCGAGAGTATCTCTAGGGCCTCAGGTGTGAGCTGGTATCCCCTCTCAGCGAACATCTGAACGATCTCGAGCATCGAAAGCCGTATAACACCCTCCACCAGATAAAACTCCCGATGAAGCTATCTGATACTCTGGCAGGTCTTCCGTCCTTTGTCAAGGACATCATATTCGTCGTTGTTGTGGTTGGCGGCGTCTCCATTATCTCCCAGGTGCTTCTCGGCCTCTGGACCCCGATGGTCGCGGTGGAGTCCGGAAGCATGGTTCCGAACATGAATATCGGGGATATCATCATCGTGCAGGGCATATCCAGAACTGATGTGGTTACCTGGGAGGAGGGCGAGGCGAAGGGGTACAGATCGTTCAACAACCCTGGGGATGTCATACTCTACCGCCCCTACGGCAAGGAGAAGCTCGGCGTGCTCGATATAATCCCAGGCATCCTGGGCATCGGGAGCGGTGGGGATAAGGCCACGCCCATAATACACAGGGCGATGAGGTGGGTGGAGAAGGGCGAGCCGATGTGGGAGGGGGGACCGCCAGCGCCGTTCGCGGGGTACATAACGAAGGGTGATCACAACGAGGTCATCGACCAGATGGCCGGCAGGATACTCGGTGTGCCGAACTACGCCTACATAAGAGAGCACCCGGAGCGGTTCAGGGAGACAGCTGATGGAATCCTAGTCGATAGAGAGACAGGCCTTGTTATTTACAGCCAGGGCAACACATCTTATGTGACAGACGGGATAAGCTATCTTACACCGGTGCGGAAGGAGTGGGTTATAGGCGTCGCGAGATACAGGATACCGTATGTGGGCTATATCAGACTCATCCCCGAGATGATCGTGGACTGGGTTCGCAGCATAATTTGAAGTGCATACTCCTCCACGGCCTCACGGCCCGGAGGTCTGCGCCCTTCTGCGCCCTGTTACTCTTCCTCACAGGAGCTTTCTCGCGACGACCGCGATGTGGTCCCTGTGATGTGGCAGGTCGACCCTTTTCAGGAGCTCCACGCCCCAGAGGCGCTTTATCTCCTCATCGAAGATGTCGGCGGCCCGCGCTGTCGAGTCGATGGACATCGCCTTTATCATTACTATCATCAGCCCGTTGGGCTTCAGGTACATCGACGCGTTTCTCGATGCGATCTCCGCCTGGTTTCGCTGCGCCACGTCCTGGTATATGAGATCCACGGGCTCGACGATCCTGCGGTACGTCTCAGGGCGCGCTGCATCTCCCAGTAATGGTATTATGTTCTCCCGCCTCTCTGCCAGAAGCAGCAGATCCCTCATCGCTCTGGGAGAGATCTCGACCGCGTAGATCATGCCTTCAGTGAGAATATCGCTGAGGTAGCTGACAGTGGCGCCGTTCGCAGCGCCCAGGTAGAGGACTTTACCGGATGGCACCACCCCCTCCAGGCACGGGTAACTCAGAAGAAGGGCGGCGAGCTTCGATCTTCGTGGATCCCATACTCTAAGGCCGTCAGCGATATGCTCGCCGTAGAGGGGCTCCTGGGAGGGCGAGCGGGTCGACAGGCGATCTTTTTTTATAATATAAAGCCCGGGGAGTATCTCCCTCATAGCTCCGCGCCCACAGAGGTAGTGGTGAGCTTCACATGCTTGACGCCCTTCAGCGCCATCATCCTCTCTGCGGCTCTTCTCACATCCTTACCCTCGCCGCGAAGGATCACCACCTCGAGGCAGTTGTCCTTGTCCAGATGCACATGGAGGGTTGAGGTTATTATATTTCCAAACTCATGCTGTATGTCCGTAAGGTTGTCCACCAGGCCGCGCTGATGGTGGGAGTAGACGATGGTTATCACGCCCACCCTCTCGCCCTCGACATCGCTCATCCACTCATAGTGAATAATGTAGTTCCTTATCGCGTCCCTGATCCCCTCTGACCTCGAGGAGTACCCCCTCTGGGTGATAATCTCATCGAAGCGGCTCAGCAGCTTCTCCGGAAGAGATACGCCAATCCTCATGAGCTCCTGTTCCATTAAACCACCACCATTTATTTCGGTCAGATATAGTAATAAAGCTATTGTAGTAAAATCTTACTATTTTTGATTTACGCTTTTTTCAGTAAGTGAAACTCAGAATCGAAGGGCTCAAACCCCGCTCTTCTTTGGTTTGTGTACACGTATCTCTGAGACCAGAAGCATATGGTTCACAGAACTCATGGGTCATCGGGTGGAGATCCAAAAACCCTCCTTGAGGCAACACCACTCCAAAAAATTTACAGTCACCCTTTTCTCATATACCAAAGGGTCCCCGGAGGGGCGCGAGGTTTTTCATGAGATGAATGCATGCATGAGATCATGTTGCCTGTATTTGTAATAGCAGGAACCCACAGCGGTGTTGGCAAAACCACCGTCACGCTGGGCCTGATGGCCGCTCTTAGGAGAAGAGGGCTGACTGTGCAGCCCTTCAAGGTCGGGCCTGATTTCATAGACCCGACGCACCACACGGCGATATGCGGCCGGCCCTCCCGCAACCTGGACACATTCATGATGGGCGCAGACGGCGTGAGGCGATCTTTTCTCTCCGCGATAAGAGGTGCGGATGTGGCGGTGGTCGAAGGGGTCATGGGGCTCTACGATGGGATCGGTGGTGGCGAGGAGGCCAGCACAGCACATGTTGCAAAGGTTCTCGGGATACCTGTCTTGCTTGTGGTGAACGTCCATGGCATGTCCAGATCCGCAGCTGCCCTGATACACGGATTCAGATCCTTCGATCCTGCTGTGAACATCGCTGGGGTCATACTGAACCATGTCGGGAGCGAGCGCCATCTGAAGGCTCTAAGGGAATCCATAAATTTCAGAATATTCGGAGCGCTTCCGAGGAGGAAGAGCATCTCGCTCCCGAGCAGGCACCTCGGCCTGGCGATGGGTTTCGAGATTGAGCATGATGTGAACGCGCTTGCAGATCTGGTTGAGGAGAACATACTGCTGGATGAGCTGCTCGATGCATGCACGCTACCGATCGCTGTGCCGGAGCAGGAGAGCAGGTATGGCGAAGAGCACAGTGTGCGCATCGCGATCGCCCTGGATGAGGCGTTCTGCTTCTACTACCAGGATAACATCGATCGCCTGAGGAGTGCTGGAGCGGAGATAATACCTTTCAGCCCCATCAGGGACGCACTTCCTGATGCTGATGGCATCTACATAGGCGGTGGATATCCTGAGCTCCACGCAGCCTCTCTCGAGTCCGGGAGGTGCATTCAGCAGATCAGAGCGGCAGCATCTGATGGCATGCCGATCTACGGAGAGTGTGGCGGTCTGATGTACCTCGGAGAGAATCTCGTCCTTGAAGACAGGAGCTACAAGATGGCCGGGATCCTGCCGGCCTCGACTCTCATGACCAGGCATCTTCAGGCACTTGGGTACGTTGAGGCGGATGTCGTACTGGACAATCCTGTGGTTCCAAAGGGCAGCGTGATACGGGGGCATGAGTTTCACTATTCGAGAATGGAGTGCGACCGGGACGCAAAGCTCGCGTACAGGCTCAGGCGCGGCCAGGGGATCGCAAACGGCATGGACGGCCTGGTCGAGCACATGACCCTCGGCGGATACCTTCACGCGCACTTCGCATCATTCCCAGTGGAGAGGTTCATGGAGAGCTGCATGGCATACAGAAGGAGATGAGTGGGTCCAAAATTGACTGCAGCCCGCCCAAGGCTGCCCGTTGTGGGTCAGAGGATATAACAGGAACAGAAAGCCGGACTCCTTGTCTCTTCCATCTTGTTCCCACCATCCAGATCTGGAGCAGAGGTGCATTCCATCCGCCTTTGAAGAAAGGAGTTTGCGCCCTGCTGATCCCATCACACATCCACCGGCGTGGATCCGGATATCTCTCCTGCCAGGGGTTTTGATATCATCTCCCTCGCCTCGTCCAGGCTCGATGTGTTCGCCAGAACCCACATGAGCTTGACCAGGGCCACCTCGGGGAGCATGTCCTCTGCCTCAATGGCCCCTGCAGCGAGCATGTCCCTGCCTGTATCGTAGACCCTGTCGCATATCCTCCCACGGAGGCACTGTGACGTTACGACAACAGGTATGCCTTTCTCGGTGGCCTTTTTTATGAACGGTATCCAGTCGGACGCCACGTGGCCCAGACCTGTGCCCTCGATGACGATCCCCCTGTAGCCCGATTCTATGAGGTGATCGAATATCCCAGGATCAGCGCCGGGGAAGTACTTGATGAGCGCGCATCTCGGCTCGAGCCTGTCGAGCAGCTGGAGCTCACACTCCCCGCGCTTTCTGTAATTTGAGAACGTCTCTATACTTCGTGTGGAGTAATCGACCCTGCCGATCGGTGGATGGTTTACAGACTGGAACGCGTCCCTCCTGGATGTGTGCATCTTGCGCACCCTGGTCCCCCTGTGGATCAGACAGTAGTCATCGCTGGTGCTCCCGTGCATGACGACGCAGACCTCTGCGATATCGCTCACTGCGACCGTCGAGGCGCAGATCGCATTCATCGCAGCATCACTGCTGGGCCTGTCCGAGCTCCTCTGAGAGCCGACGAGCACAACAGGAACCGGAGTTCTGAGCATGAATGAGAGAGCGGCCGCTGTATACGTCATGGTGTCTGTCCCGTGGGTTATCACCACACCCTCCGCGCCGTTCATTACCTCCTTGGCGACAGCCCTTGCGAGCTCTATCCAGTACTCTGCGCGCATGTTCTCGCTGAGTATTGTGTAGAGGACCCTTGCGCGGTACCGTGCGATCTCACCGAGCTCAGGTATCGCTGAGATTATCTCCTCAGCAGAGAACTGGCTCGTCACAGCTCCGGTCCTGTAATCGACCTTGCTGGCTATCGTGCCACCTGTTGAGATGATCGAGACCAGAGGCAGATCCTCGCGCATCTGTATCTGCTCAGGCGGCTTCTCGTGCTTCTGGGCTCTTTCCAGGACCTCGATCCTGTCGGGAATGAGCCCGATGTTGTAGCCGTTGCTGAGCTTTATGACGACATGATCACTGCGCGAGGGCATCAGTATTCCCTCGTATCTCATATCTCCTTTTATTACAGCCACTCTGTCTCCCAGCTCCATGGCCACCATCTCAAAGCGTTTTTGCAAAATCCAGCGCATCCCGCAGATCAAGCACGCCGGTATATATGGCAGTGCCTATCACAGCGCCTGCAGCGCCAGCTTCGCTGAGAAGCTTTACGTCATTAAGAGAGCTGACTCCACCAGCTGCTACGACAGGTATGCTCACAGCCTCGACCAGCTCTTTCGTTGGCTCGGGATCGACGCCGCGCTGCTGACCCTCTGTATCTATGTTCGTGAAGAGTATGGAGCCCGCCCCGAAGCTCTCGAAGACAACGCCGAGCTCGATCGCATTGAACTCAAGAGTCCTCTGCCAGCCCTCTGATGTCACCTTCCCATCTCTCACATCCAGGGCCACCATGAGGCGATCCGGGCCGTACTCATCTGAAAGACGCATCACGACTGGAGGATCCCTGAGCGCCATCGTGCCCAGTATGACTCGATCCACACCTGTATCCAGGACCTCTGCGACATCGGAGCGTCTTCTTATCCCGCCGCCGACCTGGACAAAGACGTCGAGCTCCTCGACGATTCTCTTGAGTACCGGCGCGTTAAGCCTGACGCCCTCTATCGCGCCATCGAGATCTATGATGTGCAGATGGTCCGCCCCCATCTCCACCCATCTCAGCGCCTGACCAAGGGGATCATCAAGCGACACAACCTCGCTGCCAGGCACACCCTGGACGAGCTGGACGCATCTTCCGCCGCGCAGGTCCACCGCAGGGAATATGTCAAACGTCATGATGTCTCATGAGTGAAAGCTGCGGTGATATAACACTTGGCATGACCATGGAGCGCAGCAAACAATGTGTATGCACTGCTGATATGCGCGAGCTCATGAAGAATGTTCCCTAAGATCTCGTTTCCTGATGCACAGCACTGTCGTTAGATCCTGCAGGTCCAGAGGCGCACAGAGGGATGTCTGCCATTGCTGGAATCATGTCTGCCCCCATGGTGACTGGAGCCGATAGATAAAGCATTTAGACCAGCTCGCGTTCAGGAGATGGGTGATAGATTGGAGAAGAGCATCGTGAAGGATATAAGGCTCGCGGACGCTGGAGAGAGGAGGATTGAGTGGGCGAGAAGGCATATGCCGGTGCTTCAGCTCATAAAGGAGGAGTTTGAGAGGGAGAGGCCCCTTGAGGGCATAAGGATTGTTGCATGTCTGCATGTGACCGTCGAGACTGCAAACCTGATAGAGACGCTGCGCGCAGGTGGCGCCGAGATCGCTCTCACAGGATCAAACCCGCTGAGCACCCAGGATGATGTTGCAGCAGCTCTTGCATCCCGCGGCATACACGTGTACGCATTCCGCGGCGAGAATGAGCGCGAGTACTACGAGTGCATAGAGCGCGCCCTCGAGCTCCGTCCCAACGTGACGCTCGATGATGGCGCTGACACTATAGCGGTAGTGCACAAAAGCCACCGCGAGCTCCTGCCGGAGATACTCGGAGGGTGCGAGGAGACCACGACAGGGGTCATGAGGCTCAGAGCAATGGCAGATGACGGCGCTCTGGCCTACCCTGTGATAGCAGTGAATGATGCAGAGACGAAGATGATGTTCGACAACAGATACGGCACAGGGCAGTCAACGGTGCACGGGATTATGAACGCGACGAACTTCCTCTTCGCAGGAAAGACCGTTGTAGTCGCAGGCTACGGCTGGTGCGGCCGGGGGTTTGCGATGCGTGCTAAGGGCATGGGTGCGAACGTAATCGTCGTGGAGGCGGAGCCGAGAAAGGCGCTCGAGGCTGCGATGGACGGCTACAGGGTGATGTCAATGCGATCCGCCGCTCCGCTGGGGGATCTCTTCGTGACGCTCACAGGAGACATAAATGTGATAAGAAAGGAGCACTTCGAGCTCATGAAGGATCAGTCGATACTGGCGAACAGCGGGCACTTCAACGTCGAGATCGATATACCTGGGCTGGAGAGCATGGCCGTCTCCACAAACGAGATCCAGCCCAACGTGCGGGAGTACGTCATGCGCGATGGTCGCAGGATATACCTGCTCGCAGAGGGCAGGCTGATCAACCTGGCCGCTGCTTACGGCCACCCCCCTGAGGTCATGGACATGTCATTCGCAAACCAGGCGCTCTCAGTGAGATACATCGTCGAGAACGGCAGGAGGCTTGAGCGGAAGGTCTATTCTGTTCCTGTTGAGATCGACAGGAGGGTGGCTGAGCTCAAGCTGAAGGCGATGGGGATAGAAATAGAGAAACTGACTCCAGAGCAGGACAGGTACCTGCACAGCTGGCAGATGGGGACATGAGCATGGACATAAGCAGGGACAGCATTGAGAGATACCTCAAGAGCATATTCGGGGGTGGTGCCAGCCTCTCATCCATACGAAAGATGGGCGAGACCATCCCGACCACTGGAGATGTGAAGGGATTCGGGTACGGCAGCCCGCTGCTGATAGAGTATCTTCTCGATGGCAGGAAGGAGTTCCTGGTGCTCTCGACGATGAGGGTGCAGCACGGCTTCGGGCACGATCACTTCTCAGACAGGGCGCAGGTCATGCTCTGGCAGCACTCGGCATTCAACAAGCTTCCAAGGCATGTAAGATCAATAGACGTCGGGTACTTCACACCATCCGGAGATATGAGATCATGTGGCGATGCTCAGGAGTTCTTTCTTGTGATGGAGAGGATCGAGGGTAAGGAGTACTTCTTCGATCTGGAGCGTGTCAAGGAGAGCGGGGCAACGGATCTTGACAGGATTCGAGCTGCGGCGCTCGCGGATTACCTCGCGGAGATCCACAGCGTGAAGCACAGCTGCCCGCCGCTATACAGGCGCAAGATCAGGGACACTATCGGCCACGGTGAGGGGATCATGGGCATTCTCGATGATTATCCGGATGCTCCGGAGTTCCTGGAGCGCGGCGAGCTCTGTGAGATCGAGAAGAGGTGCGTGGAGTGGCGGTGGAGGCTGAGGTCGATGACCCACAGGCTCTGCCAGGTCCACGGCGATTTTCATCCATGGAATGTGATGTTCAGGGAGGGCAGCGACTTCTCGGTCCTTGACAGGAGCAGAGGAGAGTGGGGAGAGGCGGCGGACGACCTGAGCGCGATGTCGATGAACTACATATTCTACTCTGTTCAGAAGGAGATGAGGCTGGCGGGAGGTCTCAGGGAGCTGTTCGAGATCTTCTTCGATAGGTATCTGGAGAGGACCGGTGACGAGGAGGTTCTCGATGTCATAGCTCCGTTCTTCGCGTTCAGAGCTGTTGTCGTGGCCAGCCCCACATGGTATCCGCTGCTCTCTCATGATGTGAGAAGAGTCCTCTTCAATTTCCTGGAGAACGTTCTGGATGATGATTCTTTTGACTACAGGAACGTGAACAAATATCTGACATAGATGGCAAAGCTCTACGCCTTCGAGCTCTCCGGAGAGCATCCGACGGTACCGAGGAGCGAGGCGCTTTCGCTCCTCAGAATCCATGCTGGATCCTTCAGAGAGGTGGCTGGAAGAGAGCGCTGTCTGCTTGTTGAAGCAGATAATCTCGATCTTGGGGTTATAGAGCAAAGGCTCGCGATGACCCACAGGATCCTTGAGGTCCTCACAGTCTGCGATGCAGAACCTGAAAGCGTGGAGCAGGCTCTCCGCTCGCTTGATCTCCCCAGACGGAGCTACAGGGTGAGGGCCAGCCGTCTCGGAGAATGTGCGATCAAAAGCCACGATCTCGAGCGTCTCGCTGGAGGGGTGCTCCACGCGATGGGCTACAGAGCGGACCTTGAGAATCCGAAGCTGGATATCCGGGCGATCATATCCTGCAATAAGGTTGTCTTCGGATACGAGGTCGCGAAACCCGACAGGGGTGGATTTGAGAGGCGCAGACCGCACCTGAAACCGTTCTTCTACCCGGGGGTTCTGATGCCGCGAATGGCGAGGGCTCTGGTCAACATTTCAATGATCAGACCTGGCGAGATGCTGCTCGACCCGTTCTCCGGAACCGCCGGGATTCTGGTCGAGGCCTGCCTCATAGGCATCAGGGGCGTGGGTGTGGATGTGCAGGAGAAGCTGAACAGGGGCGCCAGGGCGAACCTGGAGGGCATGGAGGCGGATCTGGTGCTCGGGGACGCCAGGTCTCTGCCGTTTAAAAATTCCTCTGTGGATGCAGTGGTCACCGATACGCCCTACGGCAGATCCGCGGTGATAAAGGCACGCTCGAAAGATGAGATCCTCTCGAGGAGCTTCGAGGAGATTCACAGGGTTCTCAGAGCTGGAAGGCGTGCCGTGATCGTCACAGACCGTCCTGTGGAGAATATGCTGAGATCGAGGGGGTTTAGAATAGCGGAGCTCCACAGCGACAGGGTTCACAGGAGCCTGACGAGATACGTTCACGTGTGCGAGAAACCTGCGGACTTTTGAAACGCGGGCTACATATTAATACATGGATTCCAAACCCTGGTTCGGTATTCTAAGGGGTTCGGCATGACGGTGTGCGACGACTTCGATCTTGCAGAGGATCTGCTCAAGGGCTTCACAAGATCTGCGATACGTACCAAGGTTCTTCTCTCACTCAGGGATGGCGAGCTGACCGCTGGGGATCTCGAGAGATCGCTGGGAACCAGGGCATCGACGATACTGCATGCAGTCAAGGATATGATCGAGGCAGGGACAGTTGTCAGAACCCACAGGGGATATAGGCTCACAAACACAGGTCGCATTCAGGCATTGATGCTGAGCAGGCTTTTGAGCGCGATTGTCGTGCTCGAGAACCACAGGGATTTCTGGATGACGCATGACATCAGCGCGATTCCTGATGATCTGCTTGTGGACATTGGCCTTCTCAGAGAAGGAGAAATAGTCAGCGGGGATCCGGCCGCGATACTCAGGACGCAGCAGATATTCGTATCACAGCTCATCTCTTCGAGGAGCATATACGGCGTATCGCCCATCATAATTCCGGAGTATCCCACAGCTATAGACACTGCTGTGAAGAACGGGGCGCACGTGGAGCTTGTTCTCACAGCTCCGATTGTGGAGATAGTCGTGAGAGATTACAGGGAGATACTGGAGAATCTTCTCAAAAAGGAGAACTTCGAGCTGTACAGGCTCGATGCTGATGTCAGGGCTGCGTTTACCGTAATCGACTCCTCTCTCTCCCTCGGCCTCTTCAGGCTCGATGGCGGCTATGATATCGGCCAGGACCTGATATGCACAGGGGCTGGGGCCAGGGAGTGGGGTATGAGGCTCTTCATGCACCACAAGAAGAGGGCGGAAAGGGTCACCTCGATATAATAACAGCAATCGCTCTCGTGTGTTCACTTAGAGGTCGAGCGTGCAGGCTGCTGTAAGCGGGCATTCATTCTCCGAGAACGCATAGAATGACAAGTGCATCCTCTGGAAAGTCATCGCATGGCTGAGAGCACAGCAATATGCAGGGATCTGTGCGTGACACCAAGATGATCTGGCGCAGAATATTAACATGGAGGGCGGGCAGATCCCGCCTCGCGGCTCATACCAGGCCAGCGCGCTGGAGTCTCAGCAGGGCTGTTGTGTCCAGCTTCTCTCCCTTCTTGAACTGATTCAGGATCTCCTCGGCCTCGCGCTTTGCAGCTTCCTTCGCGCGATCCTCTCTGGCATCGCGGCTCTTCTTCTTGAGGCCCATGATGATCTTATCAAAATCGCGGATCTCCCTCTGTGTCCTTATGAACTCTCTGTGCTGCTCATCCGCCGCCTCCTGCGCCTTTATGAACTCGCGGTGCGCAGCATCGGCCTCGGCCCTCTTCTGATCCGCCTCTTTGAACGTGGCAATCATCTTGTCGTGATACTCCTGGGCCAGCTCAGCGTACCTGGTGACGTCCTCGTGGTGCTTCGAGGCCTGCTCGCGCAGAGCCTGCGCCTCCTCAAGCAGCTTCTTCAGCTCCTCGTTCTTCTCGAGCTGCTCCTTGCGGAGCTTGAACTCGTTGTGGAGCATCGCGATCCTCTCGACGAGCTGCTTCTCCTTATCCGGGCTCAGCACCTCGGTCTGCTGTCTGAACTCCAGGTGATCTATCTCCCTGCGGAGCTCGCGGATCGACCTGTCCCCGGAGAGGTTGTACTTCTTACGGATCTCGTCGATCTTCGCGTAGATCTGGTTCGTCTTCTCGTTGAGCTCATCGCGAAGCTTCTTCGACTCCGCGACCTTGGTGTTGTACTCGTCGCGAAGCTTCTTGAGCTCCTGTGCCTTCTCTATGAGCTCCTTTGTCTCCTTGTTCAGCTCGTTCCTTTTCGCAGCCCACCTGCTGGCCTCTGCATTCAGCTGGCTGCGCTTCTCCTTGAAGATAAGCGACTCCTGTTTGAGCTTGGCCTTCTTCTCTTCCAGTTCTGCAAGCATCCCCCTTTTTTCCTCCTTTTCCAGCACATGGCTGGGGTTCTGCCTGGGCTCGCTGCCCAGCACGCCCGTGGGCGTATCTCCTCCTCTGTACATTATGGGGTTCCCTCGACGGCAAATCAGCAGGGTCCTACACGTCAGATATCAACAAACAAGTGCGATCGCAAATGCGATGGCGCCGTTGTGCCGCATGCGTTCTCCACCAAAAGACATCCCTGTTGCGGACCATGCCGGTCGACTACTGTCCAAGCATCAGATACCTTTAACGTATTAATCTTTTGGTAGCATCTGTATGGGGGTGAGATCGCATAGATGCCTCAGAGGGGCGGGTATTTGAGTTATAGGCTCGAATCACTGAACGAATCTTCTGGAATCAATGGCCTCGGACAAAAGACTCCATAAATCTGGGCTGAGTGCTGGGTTGTGTGCACAGATCATTGAACACAGCAGGTGACACCGCAGGATCTGTGATCTGCTGTGCTAGAAGGTGTCGATTCCTGAAATTCCATTCAGCGATTCAGGCACGCGACCGAGTGCTGCGGATCTCAATTATGCCAGTAATAGTCGGTGAGCGCAGATGCTGTTTGCAGAAAAATCATTTAATACCAGAAGATCCTTAAAATATTGATATCCTGCGGGCACTTTCATCACAGGATCGCCGATTCTTCTTCGGCGTGCCTTCCCTGTGCCACTGGATAAGCGCAGATGCATCGTGGGGGTTATTCAGATCGCAGAGCTGCAACCGCATTCCATACACGCAGATGATGTGCTCAAGCAGCTGAGCACCTCTTCAACGGGTCTCACCCGGGAGGAGGCGGCTGAGCGACTGGAGCGCTTCGGCAGGAACACGCTTCCGCGAGCAAAGCCTCTGAGCATACAGATGCTCTTTCTGCGGCAGTTTCTGAGCCCTCTGATCTATGTTCTCCTGGCAGCGGCTGCGGTCTCCTTCTTCCTGGAGAGGATGACAGACGCCATCTTCATCCTCGCCGTGCTCCTGATCAACGCGATCATCGGAACAGCCCAGGAGTATTCAGCCGAGCGGAACATAGAGTCTCTGAGAGATCTGGTCAGGACGTATGCACGTGTTGTCAGGGAGGGCGAGAGCTTTGAGGTGGATGCTGAGGAGTGCGTGCCCGGAGATGTGGTTCTCCTGGAGGAGGGCATGAAGGTGCCTGCCGATCTCCGCCTTCTCGAAACGCACGCTCTCGAGGTGGACGAGTCCCTGCTCACAGGAGAGTCGACTCCTGTATCAAAGGATGCATCTGCTCTGCTGAAATGGAATGCAGCCCTTGGCGATCGCGTCAACATGGCCTTCGCCGGAACCATAGTTACGCGCGGTCGTGGCAGAGGTGTGGTGGTGGCGACCGGCAGAGAGACCGAGCTGGGAAGGCTGGCCGGATCCCTGACAGACGTGGAGTCTGCGAAGCCGCCTCTGACAAGAAGAATGGAGGTATTCTCCGCGAACATAGCGAAGGCGGTACTGATAGCGGTTATTCTGATAATCGCCATCGAGGTCAGAAGGGGCATGGATGCGGCGCAGGTCTTCGTTCAGTCTGTGGCCCTTGCGGTCTCCGCTATTCCTGAGGGTCTGCCCGTGGCGCTGACTGTCGTGCTTGCGGTGGCGGTCAACCGCATGGCCCGGCGCAACGTCATCGTGCGTCGCATGGTTGCCGTGGAGACGCTCGGATCATGTGACTTCATAGCCTCCGACAAGACCGGCACACTCACGATGAACGAGCTGACTGCGCGGCTTGTAGCCATACCAGGCCACGGGTTCATGGAGGTGACGGGAGAGGGAATCTCTCCGGAGGGGGAGATCAGAACCGCCCATGGAAAACCCACCGAGCAGGAGGAGCACATCATAAAAAGAGTCGTTACTGCAGCTGCTCTCTGCAACGAGGCGTTCTTCGGGATGCGCGATGGCCGCTGGGTACACCACGGAGATACCGTCGATGTGGCGCTTCTAGTAATGGCGCACAAGGTGGGTGTTAGGCAGGCGGATATCACCGCGAGGTATCCGATGATCGCGCAGATACCGTTTGCATCTGAGAGAAAGTTCGCGGCCACGCTGAACAGGGTCGATGGCAGGCTCCATGCATTCGTCAAGGGCGCTCCTGAGACGCTGCTGGAGATGTGCAGCAGCATGGTCACAATCGATGGCGAGGCTCCGCTCGAGAGAGATGCGATCGAGAGATGCGCATCGGATATGGCGAATAACGGCTACAGGGTTCTTGCGATAGCCGATGGCGCGCTTGAAAGCGATGAGGATTTCTCTGATAGGCGGCTCAAAGGTCTCACTTTCCTCGGCCTGATCGGAATGATAGATCCGCTCAGACCAGAGGCAAAGCCCGCTGTGGCCAGATGCAGAAAGGCCGGCATAGAGGTTGCCATGGTCACCGGTGACCACC
This sequence comes from Methanothrix sp., assembly GCF_030055635.1. Taxonomy (NCBI): domain Archaea; kingdom Methanobacteriati; phylum Methanobacteriota; class Methanomicrobia; order Methanotrichales; family Methanotrichaceae; genus Methanothrix; species Methanothrix sp. The sequence continues at coordinate 59,738 of NZ_JASFYM010000010.1, forward strand.
CGATCACCGCGCTGGCCATAGCCCGTGAGCTCGGAATGGCTCAGGGCATGGATGAGGTGGTGACAGGCCCTGAGCTCAGAAAGGCGGAGCTGATTGGAAAGGAAGCGTTTGACGATCTTGTGAGGAGAGCGAGGGTCTTTGCAAGGGTTGAGCCAAGACAGAAGCTGGACATAATCCAGTCCCTGATCCGCCTGGGGCGTACTGTTGCGGTAACTGGAGATGGCGCAAATGATGCACCTGCCATGCGTGCAGCCCATGTCGGCGTCGCCATGGGAAAGAGCGGGACAGATATCGCAAAGGAGAGCGCAGAGCTGGTCATAACAGACGACAACTTCGCGTCCATCGTCGCAGGCGTGGAAGAGGGCAGGGTCGCATACAGCAACGTGCGCAAGGTCATATTCCTCCTGGTATCGACAGGGGCTGCGGAGATAGTGCTGTTCTTTCTCGCACTCTTTGCAGCTGTACCCCTTCCACTGCTTGCTGTCCAGCTCCTCTGGCTAAACCTTGTGACCAACGGCATACAGCACATAGGCCTCGCCCTGGAGCCGGCCGAGGGTGATGAGATGAGGAGACCACCTAGGCCCCAGCGAGAGGGAATATTCAACAGGATAATGCTGGAGAGGATACTGCTCTCGTCCATCGTGATGGGCGGAGTTGCATTCGGACTCTACAAATACCTCCTGGGCACAGGCTCGAGCCTGGATGAGGCGAGAAACAGCACGATGCTGCTCATGGTTCTTTTCGAGAACATACAGGTCTTCAACAGCCGATCAGAGCTGCGCTCCGCGTTCAGCCTGAGCCCGACGAGAAATCCCACTCTGTTTTTTGGAACTCTTGGAGCCCAGCTGGTCCACATAGCAGCCATGTACACCCCCTGGCTCAGCGGAGTGCTGAATATCGGGCCTGTATCACTGGAACACTGGGCCAGGCTTCTGGCGCTGGCGCTTTCAATCCTCATCGCAATGGAAGCGTACAAGCTCGTCCGCCGGAGAATGTCCGGAAACTCACATGTCAGCGTAACTGAACCGCTGGATTGACTGTTGGGTTCCCTGCGATCCGAATGAACTGGGTCTCTGAATTCTCATCCCGGCGCTCTGGCATGGCAGCAGATTTGGTATGAGTGAGCCACTGAAGACACCCCATTTCATTCGCTGAATCAAAATCTCGGCCCATGCGGGCGGCTCGTCGAACAGCCCGCAGCAAATGCACATCGATCCAGGCAGCATGGGGGGCATGAGTCTGATGATCGTCCTCTCAAGATCAAACAAAAGATAATATCATTATATTTCATTATAATTTCTCTTTTTGAAGCGTTATTCACTCTGCTCAACGGCAGAACTAAATACTTCAAAAAGATTGTTTTCAGTGCTGAGCTTATGGGGTGGGCGTTCAGATGATGGGGCTTGAGGAGATGCGGAGCAGGTGGCCTGAAAAGTTTGCTCCAGAGAGATCCATATTCAGGAACATACATCCAGGTGACAGGATATTCATCGGAACCGGCTGCGCAGAGCCGCAGCATCTTGTGCGCTCTCTGATCGATTACGTCAGCAGGTACCCCACAGCCTTCTTCGACGCCGAGGTAATCCACGTCTCGACCCTCGGCGTTGCGCCATACACAGATGAGAAGTTCAGGCTGAACTTCCGCCTCGATTCGTTCTTCATAGGGGAGAGCACGCGAGATCCAATAAACCGCGCTGATGCGGATTACACTCCCATATTCCTCTCAGCGCTTCCGGAGCTGTTCAGGAATGGAACGATAAATGTCGACATGGCTCTCATACAGGCCACGCCTCCGGACGAGAACGGAGATATGAGCCTTGGAATAAGTGTGGATATAATGAAGGCTGTGATCGAGAACGCATCCAGGGTTGCCGTACAGGTCAATCCTCAGATGCCGTATGTCCATGGAGACACTCTCATTAATATAAAAGATGTCGATTACGTTGTTTACCATGAGGAGCCTCTTCTGGAGTACGTGGAGAGCGCGCCGACAGAGCTTGCTCAGCAGATAGGAAAATATGTTGCAAGAATCGTGGAGGACGGGTCCACGATACAGGTCGGCTACGGAAGCATACCGAATGCTGTTCTCTCGAACCTTCGTGACAAAAAGCATCTCGGGGTTCACACAGAGCTCCTCACGGATGGCATCGTTGAGCTCATGAAGAACGGCACTGTCGACAACAGCATGAAAACCCTCGATAGGGGGAAGACCGTGGCAACCTTCTGCATGGCCCGAAGAGAGACGTACAGGTATCTCGACAGGAATCCGGATGTGGAGTTCAGGCAGATCGATTACACCAACAACCCTCTGGTCATCGCAAAACAGAGGAACATGGTCGCGATAAACAGCGCGCTCGAGATCGATCTCACAGGTCAGGCCACGGCTGAGTCCCTTGGAGGAACACTGTACAGCGGAATAGGCGGCCAGGCAGACTTCATGAGGGGCGCGGCCATGGCTCCGGGCGGCAAGACAATTCTCGCTCTGCCGTCAACAGCGAAGAATGGTAGTGTATCGAGAATCGTACCGTGTCTTAGGAGCTGTGCCGGCGTGACGCTGACAAGAGGCGATGTAAGATACGTGGTGACAGAGCACGGCATAGCTTACCTGCATGGCAGAAACCTGCGGGAGAGGGCTATGGCACTGATAGCTGTGGCGCATCCGAAGTTCAGGGCGTGGCTGATCGAAGAGGCGAAACGGATGAACATACTCTACAGGGACCAGATCGTTCTCCCGGGATGGCAGGGGATCTACCCCGAGCACCTCGAGGTCCACAGGGTAACAAAGACAGGTCTGGAGATCCTGATGCGCCCTGTGAGAATCAGCGATGAGCCACTGCTGAAGGACTTCTTCTATTCGCTCTCAGAGGAAAGCAGGTACCAGAGGTTCATCTCTATGAGAAAAGAGGTCCCAAGAGATCTGCTCCAGAAGCTCACCATGATCGACTACACAAACAGAATGGTGATACTCGCCACGCTCCCAGGCAGGGAGAGGGATGTGGTGATCGGCATGGGCCAGTATGAGATCAACAAAGATAAATACACCGCAGATATCGCGCTTGCAGTCAGGGATGACTACCAGAACCAGGGCGTGGGGAGCGAGCTTCTATCGTACCTGACACAGCTTGCGAGGAAGAGCGGCCTTCTCGGATTCACCGCAGAGGTTCTGGCAGAGAACAATCGCGTTTTCAGGCTCTTCGAGAAGATGGGTTTTGAGGTGGAGAAGATCAACGACGCAGGAATATACTACATGAAGCTCAGGTTCAGAACATGAAGCTCAGGGCGTTTCGAGTTCTGCGCTGATCTCAGGCAGCGGTGCTGTTTTGTTTCGAGACAAGCTTTCTGCCCTCACGGCCGTCATTATGGCATGCGGTTCTTCGAGAGCCTCATGACCCTGATCTCGCGGGCCCTCATGAACGCCATGTCGCTCTCTGTGTACCTTCCCAGCGCCTTGAGCACGACCCCCTTGTTGTACCATGCATCTTCATCCCATGGGTTCAAAGATATCGCATCCTTGCATGCGCTGAGCGCCTCCTCGTACCGGCCGAGGTTGTAGAGGGACCATGCACGGCTCTTCAGTGCAGATACGTTGTCGGGGTCGATGCTGAGAACGCGATCAAAGCATTCCAGCGCATCCTCATATAGACCCATGGCCCGGAATGTTATGCCCTTCGCGTACCATGATTGAGCGTGCTCTGGATCAACTGAGAGGGCTGAGTTGAATGCCTCTATCGCCCTTGATGCCATTCCCATGGCTCTGTAGGCGATGCCCTTACCATGCCATGCCTGGACAGATCCCGGGTCGAGCCTGAGCGCCTCCTCGTAGCAGTCCAGAGCCTCATCGTACCTGCCAGTGCTGTGCATCGACTCGCCCATCCTGATCCAGCACGCTGAATCCGATGGGCTGAGCTCAAGAGCCCTCTCAAAGCACTCGAGGGCTTCGCTGTGCCGCCCGATCGTCTGGAAAGTCTCCCCGAGTATGCACCAGTCCCTGGCCTGTGAGGGGTCGAGATTCAGAGCCACACGGTAGGCCTCGATCGCCTCCTCGTACCGCCCCATGGAGAGAAGCGCCAGGCCCTTCTGCCTCCAGCTCTCCGCATCCGCAGGCCTGGAACCGATGCATCTCTCGATCCATGCAAGCGCATATTCAGGATCCCTGTCTATGGCCTCCTGATAGGAGGAGATCGCATCATCGCATCTTCCCAGAATGAAGAGCACCTCTGCGCGGCTCTCCCAGGCCTGGACGCACCCCGGATCAGCCTCTATGGCCTTGCTGTAGCACTCAAGGGCATCCTCATAGCGGGAAAGGCAGAAGCAGGCCATTCCCTTCCCACACCATGCCGCAGTATTCCCGGGATCGATCTCCAGCGCCCTGTTGTAATACTCTATCGCCTCCTCGTAAGATCCATCGAGGTACTTCTCCTCAGCCTTCTGCAGAAGAGCAGCGACGGAAACCATGTGAGATATTCACACGAATGTACGTTATAAAACTTGCCTCTTCAATGGATTATAGTATTCTGCATAATCTTATATAATATTTATATTACATAAAATTATCTATGAAGTTAGATGCATCCAGTAGTTTTTAAGTAAATTTATATGAAGTGATGCAGAAGACTATATATGGCTGCGGGATGCACATTGTTTGCTCATGCATGTTTATGCGTATGCATTTCTGAATCCCGACATGCCTTTCAGCAATTCGAGCCCACAGCCCTCAAACGCCGCTCAAGTGTTTCAGAACCGGATACACCCGCTGCTATGGGAAAATTTGATATACGAGATGTGCAGTAGGGTAACCGGAATGGGCGTGTGGCCTAGCCAGGAGCACTGGCCGGTGGCCTTGTTCCCTAGAAGCTGTTTAGCTAGAAAGGATATGGCGGCAGCCTCCTAAGCTGTAAGCCGGGGGTTCGAATCCCTCCACGCCCGCTTTTCTCCTCACGTATTGACATTTCCGAGCTTGCACACCGCTGGCTGTGCCTGAGCCTGTACGCCATCTGGACTCTTGTCGTGCACGCTTAACCGGACATGCAACACAGTTTCTCCTCTGGCTGCTGATGGGGAGCTGATCGATCACCAGCTCGCGCTCGCAGCCGACGCTTCGATCGGGTTCGACAGCTTTTTATGGTTTCGAATACAGCGGCGAGCAGGGAGAGAATTGAGCTTCAGATGGATCGCCTGGCCTGCTGCCCTCTGTCTGATTCTGGTAGGGGCTGCATGGGCTGCAGACTACGTGTTCAACGGTGCACTAAACCTGGGCACAGGCTACCGTGACACCGAGCTGCTGGGGCAGACCGCGGCTGGCGCCCACGGCCAGAAGTTCGCAGAGAAGATCATAGGCAGCGGAAGGTTTCGCGAGAGGAGCGCGTTCGAGCTCGATGTCATAAGAAACACCATAAACTTCACGCAGGATGCGGAGTTCGAGTACTTCCCCGTGTCGTATGGTGGCGGCGCCTATAACAGAAAGTGGTCGAACAGGATCTGTGTCATAAACTATGATGCAGGATCTGCTCTCACGGAGGTCTACACAGCCTCTGAGCTGATACACAGGAGCACCGAGATCAGGAGCACAGGAGCAGTAGGCAATGAGAGCCTCCAGGCAGGGATGGACGCCACGTTCATAGGCAGCGGGCGGATAGCCTGGATGACAAGCCAGAGAAACGACAAGCGCGCGGTGGAGCTGAGCAGATCTGTTGATGAGCTCACGGGCGTTTTCTCTGTCAAGAAATACGTGGACCTGAGCAACAGATCCGGCAGGCCCAGCAGGGTCGACTGGATTCCATGCGCCTAGAAGTCGAAGAGCGACCTCTGCCTCTTCTCCTGAGCCATCTCTTTGCCCTTCTCCTTCGCAGATGTCTCTTCTGGCTTCTCCCTCTCCCCCACCACAGTTTTAAGGCCGCGATCTATCATTGCGATACGCTCTGTCTCTATCATCTTTTGCGCGTCCTCGAAGATCCGCTGAACCTTCTTGGTGGATGGAGCGCTTCCGGTCAGCATCGCGATCTCCTCGATGTTCAGGCCGAGGGTTGCTGCAACCGCCGGTCCGGTCTTCTTGCTGTTCAGCAGGGCCCCGATGAAGTGGAGAAGCTCAGATCTGGCGTATGATGTGCTGACATGGCAGTGAGCCGCTATCTTTCTGGCAGCCGAATCCCTCACAGATCTGGCCTTTTTCGTCTGACCCAGCCTCTTCCAGAGGCTCGGCGGCCTGAACTGAGTGTAGCCCCTCCGCACCTTCGAGCTGACAGCTCTAACCCCACCGGTCATCAGGAATGCGGCGTACCTCCAGAGGGTGTAGTTCTGCCTTTTCTTAACCCTCCCCAGGAAGATGTCCGCTCTCGATAGACATTCGAAGCCCTTTGCGAGCTCTCGATCCCTGTACACAGCAGGCAGATTCTCATCGATCCAGTGTATGAGGTCCTCGGGGCTCTCGTCCAGCTGGTACGTGGCCTCAAGCGCGCTTCTCGCGTTCTCACCCTTGAATATCGCGTCGAGGACCTTGAATATCGAAGCCCTGACATCCCTCTCAGAGGTCGCGACGTCCTCCAGTCGCAGGTGCTTCAGACCACGTGCCGCAGCCTCAAGATCGTTTATCGCGCTGCGCAGATCGCCTCCGGACATCTCTGCTATATGCATTATGGCGTCCGGATCGCATTCTATACCCTCGCTCCTGCAGATCTCCCTGAGGAGCGATGCTGTGGTCTGCGCTCTTATCGATCGGAACTGAACCCCATGGCATGCGTCCCTGAGCGGCTTCTCTATATCGTAGTACTCGTTTGCTATGAGAACCACTGGCTGCGTCGCATCCCTTATCACTTTAAGAATAGCTGCTGCACCGCCCCTGTCGTATGTGCCGTGGAGGTTGTCAGCCTCATCAAGTATCACGAGCCTCCTTCTGCCGGAGAACGTGCTCACCTGCGATGCCGGACCCGCTACGCTCTTGATTATCTCCGCGGTCCGCTGATCACTGGCGTTGAGCTCTATGTGGTCCCAGTCCATCTCCGATGCCAGCGCTAGAGCCGCGGATGTTTTCCCGACTCCTGGAGGCCCGTAGAGGATCAGGCACTTCACCTCCGGCCTGCCCCCCTCCCAGGCCCTGGCCCATTCTCTCAGCTCGGCTACCGCCTTTGCGTTGCCCAGTATGCCATCAAGGCTTCTGGGCCTGTACTTCTCGGCCCAGCTGGTCATGCCTTTACCAGATGCCCTCCCTTCCCGTTATCTCAAACGCCTTTATCTCCCAGACGCACATATCCATCCGCTCGAGCATCTCCCAGGTGAACATCTTTCCGCCATGCCCGCCGATCCCGCTTCTCATGAAGGCATCGAACATCCTCCGCTTGGATTCCTGAGATCCTGAGAGCTGGGCTTTTCCATAGACTATGACGCTCCTCCACCGCTGACCCTCGAGCTCATCCACCTCGAAGCAGACATTGCTGTTTCTCCTCGCGATCTCGATCTTCTTTCCTGACGGCCTGGAGTGGAGTATTACAGTTTTATCCACGTAAACATATGACATCGGTATCACGTACGGGCGATCCTCGTATGAGAGCGCGAGCCGGCCGTACCTGCATCTCCTCAGCAGATCCTCACATTCACTCATGCTCATTTCACGAACGTTCATCTCTTATCACCCCCTGAGATGGCTGGGCTTATATCCCGACTCGAACACGCTGACGTTAAAAGGGTTTCACGGGTTACCATGAAGGCACCACACATGGATCAGACTGTGTCGATTCGTTTGGACGGGATCGACACCCATCCCAAACGCCTTCATCCTTCTGCCACGCCTATAATTCGCATGCGTGCTCAAATCACAGGCGCTGCCTTACGGAACTGCTCTGCTCCAGCCTGTAGGGTCTGCGCCCTGTACGGCATTCAGTAACCCCGGCGTATCATGTAATCCGCGAGCTCCAGAAGCAGCCTTTTCGCGGGAGAGTCCTCCAGTACATCGAGTGCACGCTTCCCCCTCTCGACGAACTCCTCCGCCCTCCGCCTGGCATAATCTATGGATCCGCATCTCCTAAGGGCCGAGATGGCCTCCCTCAGCTGATCCTGGCTGGCCTGGCCCTTCCCGAATATATCGAGCCTCACGCCCTTGGAGAGAGCATCTATTATTATCATTGTCCTCTTTCCCTCTAGGATATCCCCGCCGAGCCTCTTTCCCAGGACATTCTCAGGGACGGTCAGATCGAGTATGTCATCATGTATCTGAAACCCCATGCCCGTCAGCCTGCCGAACTCCTCGAGCCCTCCTGCCACCTCAGGCGGGGCTCCGCCAAGAGTCGCGCCGATCCACGCAGAGGCGCCGTAGAGCACTCCTGTCTTCTTCTCGATCATCTCGAGGTAATCTCTCTCGGTCACGCTCTCCGCGCGCTCGAACTCCAGGTCCTGCCACTGGCCCTCGCATATCGAAGTGCATGTCCTCGCGAGCATATCCATGGCAGCGAGCACCCTCTCAGGCGGCGCGTCCACCCTGGCGAGCATCTCGAACGCCTTCGAGTAGAGGGTATCGCCTGCGAGTATCGCCCCGGATGTCCCCCATATCACATGTACCGCGGGTTTGCCGCGCCTCAGAGAGGCGTTGTCCATTATGTCATCGTGTATTAGAGTGAAGTTGTGGACCAGCTCTATGGCGACAGCAGCCGGAACCAGGCGCGCAGCCTCACACCCCACTGACTCCCCGGCTATGAGAAGCAGCGATGGTCTGAGCCGCTTTCCGCCAGCTCCCAGCAGATGCCTGGCTGCGTCGTACAGCCCTTCAGGTCTGGAGACTGGCAGGAGCTCATCTATGGCTTTGGATATCAGATCAGCGCGCCTCCTGAGCTCAGCCTCCAGATCTCCTCCCTCCAAGGTTTTCATGATCTTCGACCTCTTCAAAACTCACCCGAGGAGCAGCTCCTGGCCGTTCCTGAGGAGATGTATCGAGTATCCCAGCTTGTAGCCCGTATCCTCGGCCAGCATGAGGTACTGCCCGTGGCTGTTGAGGTTGCCGTGGCTGGGTATCACATGCTCCGGGTTTATCATGCGCAGGAGCTCCCAGTGGTCCTCCCTGCATGCATGCCCTGAGACATGCACGTTATCGTATATCCTGGCGCCCTTCATCTTCAGCTTCGTCTCAACAGTGTGACGGTTGGACATGTTGAGGGGCTGTGGTATTATACCGGCACTGAATATGACTCTATCTCCAGATTCCACCCTGAACTCCGTCTCTCCGTTTGCGATCCTGCTCAGTATCGCCCCTGGCTCGCCCTGGTGGCCTGTCGTTATGGGCAGGTACTTGTCCTTCCCCTCGACCATTATCCTCTTCAGAGCCTTATCGACAGCCTTCCGCCTGCCGCACACCGCCAGCCCGTTCCCGCGCTCCGCATATCCTGTTCTTACAGCGGTCCCCCAGTACTTCTCCATGCTCCTTCCCAGAAGGATGGGCTTGCGGCCCATTTTGCGGGCTGCCTCTATTATGGCCTTTATCCTGGCGATATGCGATGAGAATGTGGTCACAAGTATCCCAGAGTCGGTCTCCTCTGTTCCCATGAGAACATCCCAGACGAGATCCTTGGCGATCTGCTCCGATGGTGTCTTCCCTGAGACCCCCGCGTTTGTCGTCTCCGTTATCAGCGCCAGAACGCCCTCCCTTCCGAGCTGTCTCAGTCTCGGGAAATCCGGGGGCTCTCCCAGCGTCGGGCTCCTGTCGATCTTGAAGTCGTTTGCGTAAAGTATTGTCCCATGCTTTGTGTGGAGCGCGGCGAAGACGCAGTCCACTATGCTGTGCTGGACCCTGATGAACTCCAGCTCTATGTCCGGGGTCACCTGGTACCTCTCTCCTGCCTTCAGGCTGATGACCTCGTTGTTCACCCTGAATATCCTCTCAGCCTTTATCTCCTGATTTACAAGATCAGCTGTGAACGGAGTGGCTATGATTGGCGCGCGGTATTTGTGGGCCAGCTTCGATACCGCGCCTATGTGATCCAGGTGTCCATGAGTGCACACAATCGCCTTGACCTTCGATGCGACCCCGTTCAGAATGCTGTCATCCGGTATTGCGCCCATCGCTATGAGATCCGAGGAGTGAAGCGACTCCACATCTGTGTCCTCATGTATCTGGACCCTGTCCAGGCGGATCCCCATATCCATTATTATTATGTCGTTGTCGACTCTGATGGCAGTCATGTTTCTTCCGATCTCGTCGTATCCGCCGACTGCCATTATTCCTATGCTGCTCATCTTCACACTCTCTTTTACCTTTTTGAAGAAAAAATCTTTGTATCGATGCCCCGCTGCTCCAGGATCTCCCGCGTCCTGCCAGTTATTATCATGGGCACCCTGCCCAGCTCCTGGATGCTTCTCGATCCTGTGAGAAACATCGATATCCTGAGCTCTCTCACGAACCTTTGAAGAACACTGACGACAGCTGCACTTCCCTTCGTCGCGGGAGCGAGCAGGGGAAGCGCTGCGCCGGCCATGAACGCGCCCAGCGCGATGCTCCTCGCCACATCAATGCCGCTCCTCACGCCCCCCGATGATATCACCTGGGCTCCTGCACGTGAGCACTCTATCACCGAGACCGGAGTCGGTATTCCCCATTCTGCGAAGAGCATGCCGATCTCCTTGGACTCTGCATCACCGCGCAGCTCCGCCCTGTACGCCTCAACCATCGACCAGGATGTCCCTCCGGCACCGGCGACATCTATGATCTTGATACCGGAATCGACGAGCATCCTCGCATCCTCGAACGGGATCCCGGCTCCGGTCTCCTTGACGATTATCGGCAGCCTGAACCTCGCCTCCTTCAGAGATTCGAGAACGCCTGCCGCGTTCTTCTCGCCCTCTGGCTGTACTGATTCCTGGAGGAAGTTGAGATGAACAGCTACCGCATCTGCATCCACCATCTCCGCAACCCTGTCCAGGACCTCAGGACCGTATCTGCGCAGCTGGACCGCCCCTATGTTCCCCACCACAGGCACATCGGGAGCGAGCTCTCTAACTACTGAGAATGTGTCCTCAAGATCAGGATGCTCAAGCGCGGCACGCTGCGATCCGACCCCGATCGCGATGCCGGTCTCCTGAGCCGCGATGGCGAGGTTCGCGTTGATCTCCCTGGCATCAGGATGGCCCCCGGTCATCGCACTGATCATCAGCGGCGCGGAGAGCCTCCTGTTGAGAAACATGCATTCTGTGCTCACATCAGACTCATCGATCTCAGGCAGGGCTCTGTGCAGCAGGATCAGATCATCAAATGCTCTGTGTTTTGAGATCACCCGCTTCTCCAGGCATATCTCTATGTGCTCAAGCTTCCTGCGGACCGTCTCCATGCTCTCTACCTGTGATCAGTGTGCCGAGACGCTCTCCCGATAGCGCCCTTCTGACATTTCCGGACACGCCGGCGTTGAAGATCCTGGAGTCTATACCGATCTCAGCGAGCCTCACAAGCTCCGCGAGCTTCCCGCGCATGCCTCCAGTCACATCAACTCCTTTTGCAGGCAGAAGATGAGGTTCAAGGGAGTGCATGCGCTCAGGTGTTATACAGCTCAGAACTCTTCCGTCAATCATGATGCCATCCACATCTGTGCCCATTGCGACCATTCCAGCTCTCAGAGCTCTCGCAAGATACGATACGATCTGGTCTCCGGAGACTATGCCGGCGCCTCTGGAGACATCCATCGCGACATCGCCGTGGAGCACAGGGGTCATGCCGCGCCTGAGCATCTCTGTGATCACCTCAGTGCTCATGAGATGAATCCTGCCATCCCTCAGAACAGCATTGCTCAGCGGATGCACAGGCAGCGCATCGACTCCTGCATCATGCAGCGCCTCGACCACGATTCTGTTGAGTTCAGAGACGGAGAGGTGTGTCTTGAGCAGACCCTCCCCGCTGAACCTCTCAGGAAGCCCGAAGTTCCTGGCGTGAATGTGGCCGAAGGATCCTGCACCATGAACGACTATCAGATCCTCAATCCCCGACAGCTCATGAGCGATCCGGGATATCTGATCCAGCCTGGCGGTGGCCAGCCTGCTCTTATCTGTGATTATGCTCCCGCCCAGCTTCAGTATCTTCAGCATAATTATTCTACAGAAACACCGCCGCATCCGGTCCTGACCGCAAATGCCCTGCCCCTTGCCTGTGATATCGCGGTGATGGTTCTCAAGGACGCGCCCATCCTTGGAAGGGCTATCATGCAGCCACCACCACCTGCGCCTGTCAGCTTTGCTCCCAGCGCCATTCCAGCGCCCCGAGCAGCATAGACTAGCTCGCTCAGCTCCCTCGTCCCGACCCCGATCGCCTCAAGGAGTCCGTGGTTTATGTTCATGAGCATCCCGAGCTCCTCGAGCTCCAGGTTCTCTATGCATGGCACTGCCTTCCTCGATATTACGCCTATGGCCTTGAATATAGGGTCCACGATCTCCGGATACCTCGACTTCAGCTCCTGTACCCGCGCGACCTCTGCTCTCGTATCATGTGGAACTGATGTGCAGCCAACGACAATATCAAGAGAGGGAAGATCAAGTGGCCTGACACCATCGGAGATCTGCACGTATCCGCCGAATGCAGCAAGCGCCGTGTCCATCGGGCTCCCCAGGCCCCTCTGGACCGCCTTCTCGATCCTGTGGGCCTCTGCCGCGATGCTTCTTGCATCCATATCGATGCCCATGTGGTGGCTCAGGGCGGCAAGCGTTGCAACGACTATCGCAGCAGAGGAGCCGAGGCCTGATGCCACAGGTATATCAGAAGAGACCGTGATCCTCACATCCCTAGCACCGAGCGTCTTCACAACCGCAAATACATACCTGGCAGCAGCTGCAGCCTCCTCGGAGCTTCCGAGAGATACGACCCTGCCATCAGAATCGATCGAGAAGCCGGAGAGCCTCAATCCCAGTCCATGTATGTCGATCTCAGTCTTTCCGGGAAGATCATCAACAGATACCCTGGCGCGCAGATCTATCGCAGTGCCCAGCGCTGGAGCGCCTGATACAACAGCATGCTCCCCGAAGAGTATGACCTTCCCGGGGGCTGATGCCGCTGTCATACTCCTCCTAGGTGAATATCACAGCCCCATAGCCCACGACCTGGCCGCGGTCGCCTGTCACATCTCCGCTGGTCGCATAGCGCAGAAGCTTCCCCATGCTCGCGCCCAGACGCCTTGAGGCTGTTATCGTCGCTGCCATGGGCCCGTAGCCGCAGACACCATGTCCATAATACCTGGAATCGAGCATCTCGATCTTTGAATACAGACCGTCGATATCCATTCTTATCACTGATTCCAGTACCGATGTATCAAGCTGCCTCGCGGTCTCATGTCTGAGATAATGCGTGAGATCGCTGGACGCTATCACAGTGCAGCTCCTTCCGAGCCTAATGATCGCATCCGCCACGGCCTCACCGACCTCGACGGCTGTCTCCTGGTCCTGCATGCCCATGCAGATCGGGAGTATCCTGAAGCCTGAGAAGCACCTCTGGAGAAACGGCAGCTGAACCTCTATCGAGTGCTCCTCCATGTGAGCCATCTCATCAGGAGCCACTATCGAGCCCTCAAGGGCATCGGCGAGCTCAAGATCAACGGGAACACTGCCCAGCGGGGTCCTCCAGGTCTCCCTGCTCACGGCAACTGGAAGCCCGAGGCCGGTGTGGTTCGGGCCTATCAGGACATACGTCTCGCGCTCTGGAAGCCTCGCGTACACCTCGGCTGCAACAGACCCTGAATATATATAGCCGGCATGCGGCACCACTGCGCCGATAACTGGCAGGGGCTCACGCTTCAGCCCGCGAAATGCAGAGCTGAGCTCTGCGAGCAGCACCTCGGCCCTTGCCGGGTAGAACATACCGGCCGCAGCTGGTGGTCTCATCTCTAGAACTCCATCTCGAAGTCCGATACGGTGTACTTGAACCTGTCCTCCTCGCCGCGCTCGCGCAGGACCTGCCTCGCAAGAAGCCAGTAGATCAGCGTCAGTGCCTTCCTGCCCTTGTTGTTTGTGGGTATCACCAGATCGACATTCGATGTCATGTTGTTGGTGTCGCAGAGCGCCACCACAGGTATGCCGATATCCACAGCTTCCTTGACAGCCTGGCCATCGCCGGCCGGATCTGTGACTAAAAGCACATCAGGCTCTATGTATCCCGCGAACGATGGATTTGTCAGGGTGTTCGGTATGAACCTCCCGACGTTCGCCCTTGCGCCCACAGCCTTCGCGAACATAGTGGCGGGCCTCTGGCCGTACTGCCTGGCAGAGACGACAAGTATCTTCGATGGCTCATAGTTCGCCAGAAACTTCCCTGCAAGCCGTATCCTCTTGTCTGTCGCCTGAACATCAAGAACGTAAAGACCGTCTGTTCTGACCCTGTAGATGTACTTCATCATGTCGCTGGTCTTCTGCTGCGTTCCGATGTGAACACCAGCAGCAAGATATTCGTCTATGGGGATCAGGGTCTCATAATCGCCCTCGACGGTTATCACCTCTTCTTCAACCAATCAATTCACCTACCTTTTCCGATCACGTTTCACGGTTATAGGTATAACACCCAACCTCATCTCTTCAAGAGCTATTTCGAGAGGGTCTATGGATTCCGTCCTTATTAACACTGGGGCTCCCATGAAAATCTGCAGAGCACGTGCTCCCACTATCCTGGCTCGCTCAAATCGAGTATATTTCTCGCCCTTCAAATAGCCACCTCAAAAGGAAGAGTATGATGGGGTTGCTGAGATTCGAACTCAGGTCACAGCGTCCCGAACGCTGTAGGATGGACCAGGCTACCCTACAACCCCCTTTCTCTCTACTGGTACCTGCGGAGCATATCCACGATCTCAACATGGGAGAGAAGCATCCGCCTGCAGCAGTACCTCTCTATCCCGAGATCGTCCATCACCTTTCCAGGTGGTTCGGATTTGATCCGCTCCCTGTACTCTTCCCACACGCTGGAGATGACCTTCCCACAGGAGAAGCATCTTACCGGGATCAAGGTACCTCACCTGTAGGACTTCTGGTACTTCGCTCTGGCACCAAGTCCGCCAAACTTCTTCTTCTCCTTCTGTCTGTGATCGCTTACAAGAAGGTTTCTGTCGTACTCGGCATATGCCTCCTTCAGAGCGGCATCACCGGTCCACTCGATTATGCCCCTCGCCAGGGCAGTCCTGACGGCATCCGCCTGACCCATGACGCCACCGCCCCGCACCGAGACGTCGACATCGACGCTAGAAAACGCCTCTGTCGCCATGATTATCGGCTCCATCATCTTCATCCGGGCCAGGGCAGGCTCGACGATCTCGAGAGGCACATTGTTTATGCGGATTCTGCCCTTGCCCTCCTTGAATGTCGCCCTGGCGATTGCAGTCTTCTTCTTTCCTGAGGAGTTGACCACCTTCATGAAGATCCTCCCTAGAACTTCGAGCCGAGCATCCTGCTCAGCTCGCCAAGCTCAATGTAGCTTGTGGTTCGCTTCACCTTGGCTCCATCCGGCTGCTCAAAGGCCATGCCGCTCAGCTCTGGAGGTACGCCCACGTAGACCCTGAGGCGAGCCATCGCCTCTCTACCCCTGCTGGTCTTGTAGGGAAGCATCCCCCTCACAGTCCTTTTAAGGATGCGATCAGGGCGCTTCGGGAAGTACGGCCCCTTCTCACGGGTGCCCTTCTCCAGCATCTCGCGATACTCGCGGAGGACCGAGTCCTTACTTCCGGAGATTATGGCCTTCTCAGCGTTCACTATCCTGATCTCCTCCCCCTGGAGAAGACACTTAGCGGTTATGCTGGCCAGACGGCCCATAACCAGACCGGTCGCATCGAAGATCATCGCACTCACCTCAGAATCTTTATGCCAGTCCCCTTCGGATGGAGCCTTATGAGCTCCTCTATCTTCATGCATCTTCCACCCGCGGATACTATCTTCGACGCTGCCTGCTCGCTGAAACCAAGCGCTGCAACTGTTACCCTGTGATCTATCTCTCCGGCCCCAAGGACCTTTCCAGCGACCAGCACCGTGTCATCATCTCCAGTGTGCCTGTTGATCTTGCTCAGATTGACCGCGGCGTAGTTTCGCCTCGGCTTCTCGAGCCTCTCGGCAACATCACGCCAGATAGCGGCCTTGCTCTCACGTGAGGCAGCCTTGAGATCGCTGATGAGACGGACCAGTCTCGGGTTAGTCTTCTTGATAATCTTCATCCAAATCCTCCGCAAAGCCTCGCCAGAGACCGACTCACGCGCACAGCGCGTTCGAACATCAGTTCATGCGCCAAGGGCCACCCGGCCCTCATGCGGATATCACTCTCGAACAATCCGCCAGTATATAAGGGTTTTCACGTCTCCGGGTCGATCTCCGGAATTCATGGTTTGAAGTATCTGAGATGCATCATCAATCGACTGCAAGAGGTGCCGTGCATCTGCCACGTCTCCAATGCAACTTCTCGAGGAAGTCTGTATTTCGAGATGATATGAGTATGCACCGTGGGATCTATCTTGGCGGACCTGTCTGCTGCACCTCCCCGATCTCCACAGGACAGAGCTCCTCTCCGCGCGCTTTCTTGCATATCTCGCACATCCTCTCTATGAGGTCAACAGCATCTCCGTTCATGAGATCCTCTGCAAGCCTGGCTATCTCCTCCCTGATGTCATCTCTGAACACTATGTTATATCCTCTCTTTCCGGAGACGTACTGCGAGACTGCCGCAGGTGTGACATCCATCAGCCTTGATACCTCTCTCTGGGATACCCCTCGCCTTACCAGCTCCTGTGCTATCGTGGCCCGTATTCCTGGGAGAACCTCCCACACAATCTCCTCGCATGGCGATCTCATACCATCAGAACCTTTATCATGACGATAGTTCCACTGAGTGACCTCTGGCAGATAAACGTTCGCCAGATGGAGTGTTGCGAGCATTTATGGACTGGAGGCCGTCATCGCTGGTCCCAAAGCATCTCATAAGAAGCGCGGAGGCAGATAAACGGCTCGAGCTGTTCATGGTAACCTCTGTGGCGACTATCTTGTGCATAAGGTTCATCCTGCATGCCACCGGCTACCCGCAGCTCGCGGTCCGGGGGCTCCACATAGCGCATGTGCTCCTCGGCGGAGCCCTTATGATCCTCGCGATTGTTATACTTCTCGCATTCATAGACCGATACTCCTCGGATCTCGCAGCCGTTATCGGCGGGATCGGTTTCGGCGCGTTCATAGATGAGCTAGGGAAGTTCGTGACGATGGACAACAACTACTTCTTTCAGCCAACCATCGCACTGATCTACATAACCTTCGTGCTCCTTTACATCTTCTTCCAGATGATAAACGGTGAGCAGCTTACGCATGAGGAGCGTCTCTTAAACGCCCTCGAGCTGGTCAAGGATGCTGTCATCAAAGATCTTGATATCCAGGAGAGAAAGAGGGCGCTTGAGCTGCTCGACGGGTGCGATCCATCTGATCCCCTGGTCAGGGTGTTCAAGGATATGCTGGCACGGATGGAGTGCATCCCGGCACCGGATCCCGGAATTTATACGAGATGCAGC
Source organism: Methanothrix sp. (assembly GCF_030055635.1). Classification (NCBI taxonomy): domain Archaea; kingdom Methanobacteriati; phylum Methanobacteriota; class Methanomicrobia; order Methanotrichales; family Methanotrichaceae; genus Methanothrix; species Methanothrix sp. Next base: position 77,212 of record NZ_JASFYM010000010.1, read on the forward strand.
CTGCATTTCGCATTAACATTCATTTTCCGAACAATTTTCTCTGCATGGCCTGCGACAAACATTTTTAGCCGGCTCACAGGTTTGGAGAGAGGAGCAGCTTAGATGGAGACAGACACGCGATCAATGGATCATTTAGGGATAGTAGCATCAGTTTTTGACCAGCTTGGTATAGCGGATGTTAT
>NZ_JASFYM010000011.1 GCF_030055635.1 Methanothrix sp.
ATCGTCTCCTGAGTCGCCGCAGGTTGCCGGTACAGTGGTCATGTGGAGTGCGAGTGCATCAGATCCTGACGGAGATGCGCTTGAGTACCAGTTCGTGCTTGACGGCAGCGTTGTTAGGGACTGGTCACCTGATAACACATGGGCATGGTCGACGACTGAGGGAGAAGCAGGATCGCACAATGTGACGGTTGCTGTCAGGGATAATAAGAACGAGTCTGTATCGACATCAGCACAGTACATCATAGAGGCGAGGGTTGTACCGAACAATCCGCCAGTGATCGAGAGTCTGGTATCGTCTCCTGAGTCGCCGCAGGTTGCCGGTACAGTGGTCATGTGGAGTGCGAGTGCATCAGATCCTGACGGAGATGCGCTTGAGTACCAGTTCTTGCTCGATGGCAGCGTTGTTAGGGACTGGTCATCTGATAGCACATGGGCATGGTCTACAACAGAGCAGGATATCGGGGTGCATGCGATAGCTGCAGGAGTCAGGGACAACAGGCATGCTACAAACGGCACCGCTGACAGCACAGTTGCTGAGGAGTATGAGATTCTGAGAGCTGCGGCTCCAGAGAATGTTACCGCGCCTGCCAATGTAACAGAGAACGTGACTGCTCCCGTGAACGTAACAGTTCCGATAAATGTGACGCCTCCTGTCACAGAGGAGAATGTGGTTCTGCCGGTGATGAGCATATCCGGCTACAAGTTCAATGATCTGAACGGGAACGGCGTTATGGACTCAGGCGAGGCTGGCCTGGACGGATGGACGATCGTTCTTACGATGCCAAACCAGACTGAGATCCAGACCACGACCGGATTCGACGGCTACTACAGGTTCGATGGTCTCTCGCCAGGGTTGTACACTGTGAGGGAGCTTGCAAAAGCTGGCTGGGATCCGACCACCTCTGAGAACCAGCAGGTGAACCTGACCGATTCAGATGTGACAGGCATCAACTTCGGCAACAGGGCCAGAGCGTACTCAATAAGCGGCACTTTGTTCGATGATAAGAACAACAACGGCGTCAATGACGGTGAGCCGGGCGTGAAGGGATGGGAGGTGCGCCTGACGAGACCTGATGCCACAGAGAGCGTTGTGACGACCGGAGACGATGGCACGTACAGATTCGAGAATCTGACGCCCGGCGTCTATACGCTCCGGGTTGTTCTCCAGGCCGGATGGAACGCAAGCGCTTCAACTAGAGAGGTCAGCATCACAGACTCCGATCAGAGCGGTGTGGACTTCGGATTACAGATGATCGGGTTCACGATATCCGGCAGGGTCTTCAGCGATCTCAATGCGAACGGCGCCAACGATGGCGAGCCCGGGCTTTCAGGATGGACAGTGAAGCTGACGATGCCAGATGGAAGCGAGCAGACTGCGGTCACAGCGGATGACGGATTCTACTCCTTCGACCGTCTCTTGCCCGGCACCTACAGGGTCGAGGCTGTGAAACAGGAAGGCTGGAGCCAGACCGCGCCAAAGGCCGGAGCGCACACGGTGGAGGTCAAGGACTCAAGCGTGCCACACATCGATTTCGGATATGCAGGTTTAAGATCGATATCAGGGGTGGTATTCAACGACATCAACGCCAACGGTCTCAGGGAGGAGGGCGAGGGTGGAGTCAAGGGCTGGAGCGTGACCCTCGTGCAGGGCGGAAATGTCACCGCCATGACCGAGACGGGAGCGGATGGATCGTACAAATTCGAGGGTCTCTCGCCTGGCACCTACAGGGTGGAGCTGATCCCGCAGGACGGCTGGAAGGCGACGACAGAGAGCAAGGAGATAAAGCTCGAAACTTCTGATGTGAGCTTCGATATTGGCGTTGCCGGAAGCCTGTCCATAAAGGGTATGAAGTACTACGATCTGAACGCGAACAAGGTCAGGGACGAGGGCGAGCCTGGAATTCCGGGGAGCGATGTGAACCTGATCGAGAACGGGAAGGTCGTGAGGAGCACAAAGACAGCCGAGGATGGATCATACACATTCGACAATGTCGCACCTGGAACGTACACGATCAGCGATCCGCTGCCTGAGGGCTATGTGGTTGTGACGTCATCGACTATAACTGTAACAGTGACCACGAGCACAGTCCTTGATGCCAGCTTCGGTATAGCAGGCGTTTACACCATCTCAGGAAAGAAGTTCAACGATCTTAACGGAGATGGAAGTGATGCTGGCGATCCCGGGATCCCGGGATGGGGCATAGTACTGGATGGCACCACAAGTCTGGGCGTGCACATAACGGAAACGCAGTACACGGGCTCTGATGGATCGTATACTTTCGATCACGTAGCGCCTGGCACGTACAAGATCAGCGAGCTCTCCAGACCTGGCTGGACGCAGACATATCCAGGAGGGGATGGATCCCACACGGTCACAATCACCAGCTCAAGCGTATCAGGAAAGAACTTCGGCAACAGGTACGTCTCGACGAAGGCCTCTGTCTGGGGAACCAAGTTCAACGATAAGAACAACAACGGTGTCAGGGATGCTGGAGAGCAGGGCCTTCCGGGATGGGAGATAAAGATAAGCAACAGCACCTACACCAGGACAGCGATCACAGACAGCGACGGATGGTACAACTTCACGGGTCTTGATGCCGGAACATACACAGTCACAGAGACCCTGAAGCCGGGCTGGAGCAATACAAAGCCCAGCGGCGGATCCTACACGATAACGCTCAGCTCAGGCGAGACAAAGACCGGCGTCGACTTCGGCAACTTCAAGTCCCTTCCGACGGGCGCAACGCTGACGTCTGATAAACCCAGTCCGCAGAACGTCGGAACGACGATAGTCTGGACCGCGAGCGCCACATCCACTGTGCCACTGGAGTACAGCTTCTGGCTCAAGGGGCCATCGACATCAGGGCTCTGGCAGGAGCGCAGGAGCTGGTCGTCTGACAACACATGGTCCTGGAACACGGCTGGACTGCAGCCAGGCACATATGATGTGCGCGTATGGATAAGGGACAACTACTACAGCGATACCGGTGATATCCAGGTCACGAAGAGCTTCACTCTCAAGGAGACCAACAGGCCGCCGCACCTGAGGCTGATAATGGTCGACAGGCCGAGCCCGCAGTACCCCGGCGCATGGGTCAGCTTCAGAGCAGTAGCGCATGATCCTGAGAGGGATCCGCTGCAGTACAAGTTCCTGCTGAAAGGACCCTCGACGGGATACACGTGGGTGGAGATGACATCCTGGACATCCAGGGACATCTGGACTTGGAGGACATCGTTCTTCGATATCGGTTACAACGAGATAATGGTCTACGTCAAGGACGGCAAGCACTCTACGGATTATGACGACAAGAAGATCTGCGGCTACATGATCCTGGGGTTCGTACCGCGCCCCAACCTGCCGCCTGTGATCACGAGCTTCGGCTCAAGCCTGCCGAGCCCGCAGTATGCAGGGAGCACGGTGACATGGAGCGCTACAGCGATCGATCCCGAGGGCTACCAGGTCTACTACAGGTTCATGCTGAACGGCCCGTCGACAGGCTACACATGGAGGGTTGTGCAGGACTGGTCTCTCTCGAATACATGGACCTGGAGGACATCCGATATTGACATCGGAAGATCCCAGGTAATCGTCCAGATCAGGGACGGTCTGCATGCTCCACCGACAGGATGGGATGACCAGGCCAGCGCTGCGTTCAGCATTATAGCGAAGCCGAACCTGCCGCCTGTGATAACATCGCTCACAGCAGACAAACCGAGCCCGCAGTACAGCGGAACCCAGATCAAATGGACCGCAGTGGCCACAGATCCAGACAGGGACCCGGTCTACTACAGGTTCTGGCTGAAGGGCCCATCGACCGGTAACACGTGGCAGATAGTCAGGGACTGGTCGACCTCGAACACCTGGACCTGGAGCCCGGATCTTGGAGATGTGGGCGATTACACGGTCTTCGTCTACGCCAGGGATGGAAAGCATGCTACACCGAACTCCTACGACAGCGCAAAGGGTCAGGTCTACAGGCTGCTCCAGCCGAGGCTGGATATTGTGACAGGAGCACAGCTCAGGGACCAGATCAAGGACTCGCCCAGGCTCATATCCACAGACAGGGGATTCGTGCTGGTCTGCCAGTCATGGGAGCGCGGCAGGAGCAGCAACGGTGACATCAGGATACAGACATATGACGCATCGATGAAGCAGCTGGGCAGCAAGCTTCTGACAAGTGACGCAGCTTACCAGGACAGGCCCTCAGTTGTCTACGACGGAAAGAACTACTATGTTGTTTACGTCTCCAAAGAGAAGGGCAACATGGACATCTTCATGAAGAAGCTCGACCTGAGCCTGAACGTGCTGGAGACCAGACAGCTCACAACATCTCCAAGCGATCAGGACTCTCCGGCGCTGCTGAAGGTGGGTGAGGATTTCTTCCTGGCATACCAGTCATGGGAGGGTGGAAGGCAGACAAGCGGTGACATCTACATCACACGCTTCGACTCCACATGGAAGCCCCTCAGGAGCGTGAGGCTCACAGCCGACAGCTACTACCAGGATATGCCCTCCATCGTCCTGGCCAGCGGCTACATCTACGTCTCTTATGTGTCAGAGGATCGCGGGAATCTCGATGTGGTCGTCAAGAAGCTCGACACGAACCTCAACCTGCTGGACACAAGAAGGCTTACGTCCGGATCAGTGGATGAGGATCAGCCGTACATGCTCTGGAGCAATGGGGAGTTCATGCTGGTGTACAAGAGTGAAGAGGGGGTAATGCTGGAGAGGTACAGGCGCGACTGGAGCAGCATCGAGAAGAGCCTCGTGCTGAGCGGAGATCTCGACTGGCCATCCATCGCTTATGGTGGCGGGCGCTACTGGTTATCATACGTAGATGGCAACAGCATCTACGCCACGCCCCTGAAGATAACAAGCGCTCTGCCGCCCTGTGATGTCAGGGCTAGCTTCAGCTCGAGAAGGGCGAACAGGGATTACCTGATGACCCTCAGGTTCTACAACAACTACGGTGAGCTCACCGACCCGACGTCGCTGAGGATGACCTGGAGCCCGCAGGATGCAGCCAGGCAGGGAAGCACCCTCAGCAGGATTGCAACAGGCATGTACAGGATGCGCTCGAAGTTCGGCGCTCCGGGGGAGAAGAGCTTCAGGATAACGGCGACAATCGATGGAAGCCAGCTCGACAAGACCATCAGGGTCACAGTGAGATGAAATATCCGGGAGAGAATCCCGGATTTCCATTTTTGTGAATTTTCACCCTGCTGCATTGGAATTTCAAGAACCATCTCGGTTCGGAAATCTCTTTATCCATCGCATCCATACCATCATCATGTGAAAGGGCTTCGTGATATTCTTGAGAGGTTCTCGAGGGGAGAGATCGATCTGGAGGAGGCGCTGAGCGGCATAAGGCTTCTGAGCTACAGGGAGGTCGGATCTATCGCAAAGATAGATCACAGGCGCGAGGACCGGATAGATGTGCCTGAGGCGGTTCTGGCCGAGGGGAAGAGGCCAGAGGATCTGGCACGTATCGCGCTGGAGCATCTCGAATCCGCTGGCAAGGTCATAGTGACAAGGGTCTCAGAGGAGCATCTGAACGCGCTGAGATCTGTGGAGCTTCCAGAGAACGCTGAGATGGTCTGGTACGAGCATGCGAGGGCGGTTCTTCTGAAATCAGGCCGCATTGAGCTCACGGGCGGGAGGGTCGGAATACTCAGCGCGGGAACCGCGGACATACCTGTCGCTGAGGAGGCTAGGGTCACAGCAGAGGCCATGGGCTGCGAGGTCGTGACAGAATACGATGTTGGGGTTGCAGGCATCCACCGCCTCTTCCCGGCGATGGAGCGCATGGCAGGTGTGGATGCGATGGTCGTCGCTGCTGGCCGTGAGGGGACGCTTCCGGCCGTTGTTGCGGGCCTGACGGACGCTCCGGTGATAGGACTCCCTGTCTCCACAGGATACGGTGCCGGCGGAGGCGGGCTCGCAGCGCTCCACTCGATGCTCCAGTCCTGCTCTGTGCTGGCGGTGGTGAACATAGATGCCGGCTTCGTCGCGGGCGCTTTTGCAGCGAGGATAGCAAACAGGATCGCCAGGAGAAAACTTTCCAGAGCCAGGCAGCATTGAGAAAAGTTATTTATACGATCAATGCGCTGAGGCATCGCTGAGCGGGTACACTTGTTGTCATAATAACCCCCACTCCCCTACCCGCTCCATGCCTTTCATTTTACAGCATCTGTTCGCAGGATGTCTGCTCTCGCTCTGCTCGACCGCGAGCAGCTGCAGCTTGATGTCGATCCCCTGGCTGTAGCCGCCGGGTCCGTTCGATGCCACAACGCGGTGGCATGGTATCATGATCGGAAAGGGGTTACAGCGCAGGGCGCTGCCGACGGCCCTTGCGGCCCCGGGCCTTCCCGCGGCTTTCGCGACATCACCGTAGGTCGCGGTCGATCCGCGGGGGATGAGGAGAACAGCGCTGTAAACCGCCATCTGGAAGTCCGTGCAGCTGCCTGTATCAAGATCGAGCTGAGGGCGCGGTCCACCCATTATGTGGTCTGCTATTCGCGCTGCAGTCTCTGAGAACTCCGCGTCTGGGGCTGCCCTGGAGAGGCGTATGCGTTTTACGGTTCCCCCTGACTCCTCGACGATGATGTGAAGATCGAGATCATCCAGATACGCGGCCCCTGTGCTGCACTTTTTTATTTCTGGAGTATCTCCCTGAAAGTCTCGCACCTCCCGAGCTCGATGATCTCGACCTCCGTCGTTGAGGTGTCCATTACCGCAACGCTCCTGATACCGGTCAGATGACCCCAGATCTCCCCGGGGTTCACCACAAGGGTTCTTCCCTCGCGGCGGACCTCTGCCCGGTGAGTGTGCCCGCGGACAACGATGTCGTACAGACCGGAGGCCACCACTGCCCTTACGAGAGACTCCTCAGTTCCGTGGAGCATGGCGATCTTCAGCCCGTCCACCTCCAGCTCGCCGAAGTCGCCGAGGTACTCGCCACCGAACCTCTCGAAGTATCTTGAAAGACCGACGCGGTCGCCGTCGTTGTTCCCGTACACAAGCCTCACCGGAATACCGCAGCCATCGAAGAGATAGGCGTTCCCGGAGCCGATCACGTCTCCGGCATGCAGCACCAGCTTCACATCTCTTCTGGAGAAGACGTCAAGAGCTTCCTTGATGCCACGGAAGTTATCGTGAGAGTCTGACATTATCCCTATGAGCATGCGATCACCCTGGCATGGAGGAACCTGGGCGTACAAGAAATTAACCTGTGGTACGTAGTGACTCAGGGCAGTCGGAACCTGCCGCTCTGTTTCAATCCTTGTTTTCCTGGAACTCGCTCTTCGACCCAAAAAATCCGTCTGATTTGAGTTTCTAACGATTGTTTCAATCCTTGTTTTCCTGGAACTCGCTCTTCGACCTCCAAGGTCAATCGCTCCATCTCCAAAGTCGTTTTGTTTCAATCCTTGTTTTCCTGGAACTCGCTCTTCGACTCGATTACTATATCGATGGAGAAGAATTGCTCAGGGGTTTCAATCCTTGTTTTCCTGGAACTCGCTCTTCGACTTTGCAATAGTTGAATTCGAAAACAGAATGTATTGTAGATGTTTCAATCCTTGTTTTCCTGGAACTCGCTCTTCGACTTTGTGTGGGGGTTTCTGGTTCAATTCCGGAAATCCCCGTTTCAATCCTTGTTTTCCTGGAACTCGCTCTTCGACATTTTTCATAGAAACTAATTAATTTATTAAAATATGGTTTCAATCCTTGTTTTCCTGGAACTCGCTCTTCGACTTGGCCAACCTTCACCAGGCCGTCTCACAGTCATCTGGTTTCAATCCTTGTTTTCCTGGAACTCGCTCTTCGACACTCGCACCAAGGAAGTAGCGCGGAAGTGCCCATGGTTTCAATCCTTGTTTTCCTGGAACTCGCTCTTCGACCTTTCTCACTCCTGGCGATTCATATCGCCACAAGAGTTTCAATCCTTGTTTTCCTGGAACTCGCTCTTCGACTTCGCGCGAAAAAAAAAGAGAATACATATTTTAAGGTTTCAATCCTTGTTTTCCTGGAACTCGCTCTTCGACACGGTGCTTTGGTCGTTAAGTTGCACCCAGATATACACTCGTTTCAATCCTTGTTTTCCTGGAACTCGCTCTTCGACCGCGCCCGGGCTGCAGGATACCCCTTTCGCGCCCGGTGGAGGGTTTCAATCCTTGTTTTCCTGGAACTCGCTCTTCGACCACGTATATCTCCGCGAGTTCCTCGCCAGAGAAAGTTTCAATCCTTGTTTTCCTGGAACTCGCTCTTCGACCCTTACCTCGTCTATTTTCCAGACGGGGTACACGCCACGTTTCAATCCTTGTTTTCCTGGAACTCGCTCTTCGACACTGAGCTGCTTGATGCCATAGAATCACAAACCGAGTTTCAATCCTTGTTTTCCTGGAACTCGCTCTTCGACCAGATTTGGTATGCCAAGCTCGGCCCTTACTCGGTCGTTTCAATCCTTGTTTTCCTGGAACTCGCTCTTCGACGCGAGCTCAAGATTTTAACCGAGCTGCTTGATGCTAGTTTCAATCCTTGTTTTCCTGGAACTCGCTCTTCGACATGACATCATCCACCGCCGCTCTTTTTTGTGAGTGTTTCAATCCTTGTTTTCCTGGAACTCGCTCTTCGACAGTATGCGTCGTTGTACTCAGTCCTTCAAAATGTTTGTTTCAATCCTTGTTTTCCTGGAACTCGCTCTTCGACAGCAAGAAGTACGGTCATTTCCGGGAGTGTTCCGTGGGTTTCAATCCTTGTTTTCCTGGAACTCGCTCTTCGACAATACGGGCACTTCAAGGAGTGTTCCGTGGTAACGGGTTTCAATCCTTGTTTTCCTGGAACTCGCTCTTCGACAACCCGGGGCGTGGAGGTCGAGAAAAATGATAGTAGAGTTTCAATCCTTGTTTTCCTGGAACTCGCTCTTCGACAACCCGGGGCGTGGAGGTCGAGAAAAATGATAGTAGAGTTTCAATCCTTGTTTTCCTGGAACTCGCTCTTCGACCGAGCAGCTTGAAGAGATAAAGATACTTAAAGCTGTGGTTTCAATCCTTGTTTTCCTGGAACTCGCTCTTCGACAATCCGGAATGTCCGGCCCAAATGGGCGCTGGATATGTTTCAATCCTTGTTTTCCTGGAACTCGCTCTTCGACTTTACTCTCACAAGCGAAGTAGCTCGGAAATGCCCATGGTTTCAATCCTTGTTTTCCTGGAACTCGCTCTTCGACGGTCTCGCTCTGCAACATATGATACCTGCGCATATTGTTTCAATCCTTGTTTTCCTGGAACTCGCTCTTCGACCTGCCCGCTGGGGTTCCACTCCAACGGGCAACCGGGTTTCAATCCTTGTTTTCCTGGAACTCGCTCTTCGACGCGAGAAGGCAATACGTGAGAAATATACCAGCGAGGGTTTCAATCCTTGTTTTCCTGGAACTCGCTCTTCGACACTAAAGAGAGAACTTTACGAGCAGCTAGAAGAAAGTTTCAATCCTTGTTTTCCTGGAACTCGCTCTTCGACCAGTTCAATCGTCCGAGTTACCATCCCGTACCTAGGACGTTTCAATCCTTGTTTTCCTGGAACTCGCTCTTCGACCAGTGGACAACTACCTACGGGGGTCTAGCGATAACGAGGGGTTTCAATCCTTGTTTTCCTGGAACTCGCTCTTCGACCTCGGTCGTAACGGTGACAGTGCCATGGAGATCTCTGTGTTTCAATCCTTGTTTTCCTGGAACTCGCTCTTCGACCCTCGACCTACCAAGAAACGCACCGGGACTTTGGAGTTTCAATCCTTGTTTTCCTGGAACTCGCTCTTCGACGCGAAGCTTGGGAGTTGTTGAGGCCCTACGGTAGGTTCGGTTTCAATCCTTGTTTTCCTGGAACTCGCTCTTCGACTGCCGATCAGTTGTATCGTGTCGTGTGATGTCCAGAGTTTCAATCCTTGTTTTCCTGGAACTCGCTCTTCGACAGCGGGGATTTTTCGTCCTTTTTGGCAGACCTCCCCTCGAAGGGCTCCTTTTCAGGGGGGGTATCCGGCATGAGTGGAATTTATTGGACCCTTTATAAATTCATTCCGCTCCGTCACCCCCGGCTCTATCTGCTCTCTTCGCCTGCCGTTCACAACCCCCACGGCCCCAAAGCCTCTTGAAACAGACTTCCCCAGACCCATCAGATCCGGAATGTGAAAGTTCGCCAGAAACTCACATCTTATGCCTGTGACCATCACACCCTTTAATGTGCAGATCTCGTCTCTCACCCTTCCAAGATCAAGACGGATCCGCTCATCTACAGTATACCCGAGACCCTTCGCAGCAGAGAGTATGTTCCCGACCAGGATCCTTCTCAGAAGCTCCCTCCTCTCATCCCAGGAAGATGCATCCACATAACGCCCGTAGTTCTCCTGGTTGAGAGCCAGCCACGGAGTGACAAACCTGTACGCATGAAGCTCGCCAGCACACCCAAACCTCTCCCTTCTCAGGCATATGTGCCTCTCAACAACAGAATAGCTCCGATCCCCCAGCCGTATCTCGCCGAACTTATCGTACAGGTCCTTGAGAATGTCTGCACCCTCATTTATCCCCAGGATGACCGGCACACCCCTTATGATCTTGTACTGGATGAGAGGATACCTGTAGATCAGCCTGTCAGTGAAATGATGGTGCAGCAGCATCTGGTCATTGAAGCTCGTGGCGAAGAAGCCGCGCAGCTTCGCCGCATCCTCCCGGACCGGCGAATCAGAGCGCAACCTCAGCCGCAGAATCCTGAGATCCATAGCACCTCAGATTATCATCGAGCCCTCGCCGGCATCCTCCACCTTGAACCCTGTCTTACGATCATAGTATTGGGGGAGCTCATCCATCGATATGTAGCCGAGGCCCTGATCCTCCATGAGGAGGTTTTTGGCTATCCTCCTGGGGACGGAGATCACGTAATCGCTCAGCGCGTTCCTCATGCTCAGATACCTCCTTCTCCTCTCCCAGATATCCCTCTCTGATCTCAGATCCCTGTACATCCTCCAGACCTCCGCAGCCCTCTCATCAACCTCCACAAACACATCCACCCTGGGCTCGTCCTCCTCTATGAGCCTGAAACTCTCCCCGAGATCACCAAACTCCAGGCCTGACAGCATTTTCATACACTCCCTCGAGGTCTCATCGCTCATCCCGCTCCGCAGCGCCCTGAAGTACCTGCTGCTGAGCTCCAGTATCTCCCTCTCCTCTATGCATCTCCCGCACGACCGGAGCACATCAAGGGTTTTCGAGATCAGAAAGCCATCGTAGATGTACTTCCAGAGCTCCATTCTCTCATCCCTGAGAACGACCACCGAGACACGCCCCCTCTCCCTGGAGAGGTTCCTGTTGCACCTTCCAGCAACCTGGTTTATCGAGTCCAGGGGTGCGAGATCTCTGAACACTACATCAGCATCGATATCAACACCCGCCTCTATGAGCTGCGTGCTCACCGTGACCTTCCTGCGCTCTCCCCTCTCCTCCCTGATCCTGCGTATGCGGTCCATCCGGTCCCTGGGGACGACATGTGTTGAGAGGTAGAAGAGATCTGTATCATCCAGATCGAGCGCTTCTATCGCTCTATAAACGTTCCTTGCTGATCGTATCGTGTTCATCACGATCAGGAAATCCCTATCCGGATTACCGTGAAGCTCTCCCGCCAGAAGCCCCTCGAAATCCTCAAGGCGCATTGGAGCATCGATCATTGGATGCAACTCGATCCTGTTGAGCGCCCTGAAGTACCGCTCCTTGTTGCTCACAGCCTCCCCGATCTCGCCGTTCTCCTCGTTGAAGATGAGCGGCTGGGTCGCGGTTACTAGTATCAGATAGCTGTTGAACCTCTCGCAGAGCGTTCTCAGAGCATCACGCATCAGAAGCCAGTACCTGTGGGGCACCGCCTGGACCTCATCCAGAATTATTATGGAGTTCGCAAGCCTGCTGAACTTCCTGATTCTCCTGTTCCTGTTCGAGAAGATCGTGTGGAACAGCTGCCAGAATGTAGTCACCACGATCTCCGAGTTCCACCCCTCAAGGAGCAGAAGGCTCACGTCAGGCTCGTACTCCTCCTCTCCCTTTCTGTATGCGATATCTGAGAGATGATGGTGCTTCAGAAGCACTCCTGAGTCAGCCCTGATGCCTGCGCTCTCCAGCACATCCTCGAAGACATCGCATGTCTGATCGATGATGCTCAGAAACGGCAGCGCGTAGATTATCCTGGGCATGATCCCGCATTGGTCCATCAGCCTGCTCCGGAGCCGCAGCGCCATCGCCAGGGATGTGAGCGTCTTGCCTGTGCCCGTGGGAACGTTCAGCGATATTATCCTGCTGTTCAAATCCCATACAGAGATCCGGCCGACAGCATCATTGTATATCTCGTTCCTCATGCCGTTGATGCCATCCCTGCTCTCAGAGAACCCGCGCGCCTCCCTGTACCTGTCCACGAGATCTGAGGGAATCTCCACCCTGCGCAGGTCCACTCCCTCCAGCCCCGCATCGGTCTTGTCCGCATCCAGGAGCGCGGAGTAGAGAAGCTGAGCAACGAAGTACAGCAGGATGTCATTTCTCTTGCTGAGAATCCTGACGAAGTGCTTCTCATGCCTCACATCCTTCAGGGCATCTCTGAGGATGTAAGCAATCAGATGATCTAAATCCAAATCGACCACATCGCCGAGAAGGGCTCTGAGCATCTCCCTGCATTCTTTTCTATCAATCCTGGAGATCTGCTCCTCCAAAACAGGCAGAATTCTCTCCCGTTCAGCGTAGATCTCCGAGATCTCGTCCAGCGCGTTCGTCAGATCTCCGTGATGCCGCCTCACGGCGATGAACGAGATCAGAGGAAGGGCTCCTGATGTATCGCTTTTTCCCTTCTCTAAATATTTTCTCACAACTGCATACGTGAAGAGCGATGATAGCAGGCCGTGCTTTGTGGTCTCCCTCGATCTCAGGATCTGCTTCTTCCTCTCATCCATCTCCCCCAGATACTCCTGGAAGAACCCGGTCGCCTTCCCGAGATCGTGGGTCGCTCCGATGATGTATGCGACATCCTCCAGAACCCTCACGTTATCGAGGTTCCGCGCGCTTTCAGCCACAGTCCCTCTGCACATCTCCCCGACTTTTCTGAGGTGATCCACAAGTAGCTTATCAGGATGTGATCTAAGCTTAAATGAAAACGATCCGCTCGCCATTCTCGAGCTCCCAGGCATCCCTTGTTCTGGCCTTTATGCTCCCGCCGTTCCTCTCGTAGAGTATCTCGCTGTAATCCATGACCTCCCGCCCCTCGCCCATCACACATGGCATCACCTCAGAGAAGTACTCCCGCCCCTCCTCGAACTCCGGCGGCTCCAGAAGTGATCTCAGAGGCACAACGCTGTTTATCTCCTGGAATTCATCGCCACATCTTCTCATGCTCCACTCACCGACAAATTTGAAGTTGCAGACCAGCTGGCTCAGGCCCAGGCACGGGGTGTAAACGCACCTGTGCTCCTCGAGCAGCTCCCTGAGATCCCTGAAGAGACGTCCGTCAGAGTGCCCGAAGTATATCCTGTACACCGGATCCTTCAGGAACTCAAACCTGATCTGAGTTCTGTTGATGATCCTTTGCATGCTTTTCTTGGTGTCGATCAGGTTCTCGCCTATACGCACCTTCTTCACAGGCTCCAGGATTCTGCATCCTATGCTCGCCCGATCCCTGAAAAAGTATCTGAAGTACTCATCCTTGCTGAGCCCTGCTATGGCTCCCACGATCCCCGATATCGCTGTTCTAGGAGGAAATGAGTACGTGAGGGGGGATGTTGTGGTGTATATCTTCCTGAAGTGCGCGTAATCCCCCCACACATCGAAGACCAAGACTCTATCCTGCATCGAAGACCTTCTGGAGACCTTCTAGAATGCAATCGGCCGTACCTCTATGCCAGTCGCTTCCTTCAGCATCTCCATCGAGAACTCAGATCCGTCCACGATGAACCTGAGCCGTCTGTCGAAGCAGAGCTCAATATCCCTTATCGAGCCGTTCTCAGCCTTGAGCCTGCTCACAAGCTCGGAGACGTCGAGGCAGAAATCCTCAGGCCCTCTGATCGCCTCATGCTGCATCTCCGATACCAGCTTCACCATCCTGTCGAGATCCCCGATGTGGTAATTCTGCTTGCTGTAGTTGACCTTGAGAAGCAGCCTCGGCACCTGGCCAGCTTTCGTTCTGGATATCAGGCTCTTCGTCCCGTTCCACATGCCCTCGAGGAGAAGCTTCACATCATCCTCTGTGAGGTTTGTATGCTTTGCAGCATTCTCGTTTATTATGCCGTAGAAGAGTATCAGCGAGTACGGAAGAACATATTCCTCCCGGAATGTCGCCTGCTTCGATTTTTCCCCGGAAGCGAACGCTCCAGTGCCCTTTATGTGCTTCAGCGTTACTCTGTGGAGCGAGCGCCCCATCTTGAACTGCACAGGGCCTGTGTAGGTTATCGAGTCCTCCTTCAGTGGAATCACGCCGCCGAACAGCCTTATATCTATGCACTCCCTCAGAATCCTTTCTGCATCTTCTCCGAAATCCTTCGCCCGCATCTTTCCGTCCTGGATGTACCTGTTCTCCGCATCGTAGACTATCTCCCTCACGAATATCTCAAGCCCCTTGAAGTCGTGGAGGTAATCCCTTATGGTCCTCTTGAGCCGCACGTCGGTTACCAGGTTTACCCCTGTCTCCTCGTCTATGCGCGGCTTGTTCTCGTCCATCGGATCCCCATTCGGATTCCCGTCTCTTATATCGTAGATGAACAGCAGCTCGGATCTGTTTCCAACAGTGGTCATGCTGTTTCCTCCATCTCCTTTTCCTCAATCTCCTTATCCACCTTGAAGATCTTGTGGAGGTTCATGCCGAGCACGAAGTAGAAGCTCAGCTCATCGTCCGTCTCCTTCCACCTCTGCCCTGAAAGAACGAAATGCTTCGCGATGATCTCCTCGAGCTCCCTGTAGTAGTTCTTCCCGTACTCTTCGAGCTTGTTCTGTATCTCCGGAAGAAGCCTTTTGATCATAGCCTCGTTCAGCCTGAGCCCGTGCAGCTTTGTGTAGAACGGCCTCGCCTTCTTCTCCGTCCACTGGATGTTCAGAAGCTTCTGCGCAAGCACCCCTTCCAGAAACGTCGCCTTCTTCGCATCGCTGTCGAAGAATTCTCTGTTCGCCTCGAAGAACCTCTCGATCCTCTCATCCAGAGGAAGCGCTTCAAGCTCCTCTCTTTTGAGAATAATTCCTGACATTTTGCCTACCTCAAGATCCTTCAGAAGATTCAGCTCCCTCAGATAGTGAAGAAGCAGAAATCCGTTGAGCGTGTTCATCTGCGTGGACTGTTCATGCACGAAATCATCTCTGATTCTCTTCATGATGAAGGAGATCAGCAGATGCCGATCCACGGCCCTCCCCACGAATATACTGTTAACGATCTCCAGGAACATCTTATCGTGAGTTACGCTTCCTGATTCCCTGGGGAAGAACCGTCTCAGCACGCCGAAATCAAACCGCATCTCGATTTTCTTGTCTTTCTCATCGGAGAGCACCATCTCATTGTATATGCCGAAGAGACCCTCGACCCTCTCCTTGGCCTCGAAGAGCCTTCTCAGCCTTGACGGTAGAATGCCATCGATGTGGAGAAGTATCCTGTACGCGGAGTTATCCTTCCTGTAAAACAGGAGGCTGTTGCTGAAGAAGTCCTTCTGATCCTTGACCACATCCAGGATATCATCCTCATCATCGGTTATGCGATTCCTGGTCTTACCGCTCATCTTCAGCTCTTTCTTCATGCCGCTCAGGATATCGAGTATCTCCTTGTAGTCATCGCCGATGACGAGCTTGGGTATGAGAAGGTATCTGAAACCATAGAAGCTGAAATCCAGGTTCTCCTCGATGTACTTCTTTCCAGCATCGAGGTTTGTCGCGCAGTTGAAGCAGACAGGCGTGTTCTTCCATGCATCCGACTGTCTGAATCCGCCGGCTATGAATCCTGGCTTGTCGAAGGTGTGGAACGGCCACGGTATGGCATAAGCGTAAACCTCATCCTTCTGCTCCTTACACACAGAGCAGAGAGCATCGATCCCCCTGGACTCGCCGCCGTATTTCATGAAGTATCGATCGCAGCTCTTTTTGAGGAGAGCGTTTCTGAAAACCGCGTAGTCCGCCAGGTATCTCATATCACCGTCCTTCAGAACTCCGATGGTTATTATGCAGTTCTCTGTGGATTTGAGATGCGATCGCTTCTCCTTGAGATCCTCGAGTATTTTATCTTTGTTCGAGAATATCACATCCTTCATCCTCTCCAGCGTGGTGCTCTCCTCCACGCTGATGCTTGAATGATCGGCAGTCTCAAACCATCTCAGAAACTTTCTGTTGAATGTTGTCTCGATGTCCTTTGCTATCTTGCATGTCGGGGTGGCATCGGTGGCGTTCCCCTTCTTCCCCTTGTAGAGATACCTCCTGTAATCCTTGAGCTCCTCCAGCTCCACGCCCCTGTAAGAGAAGTCTCCGTTCCTATCCTCGAGTGTGACAACAAGGGCATGTCTGTATCTGCCGTTGCTGTTTGGATTCTCCACAATGGCATCCAGGAGATCCGCACACCCGCTCTGAGCATGCTCTCCAATTCTTGATACAGCCTCTATCACGTGTATCACCATGCATCAGTCACATATGTTTCTGTACGTGCAGTCCACGCACCTGGCCTTCTGTTTCGTCCCCTCCGGATAGTAACCGTACTGAACTGTTCTAAGTATCTCGTTTACTGTATCGATAGCAGCATCATAATCTTTTTGGCGGAAGATCACTTCCTCCACGTGGTGGTTGCTGCGGGTGTAGCATATGTACCCCCGGTTCACAGGAACTTCAAAGTGCTCCATTATCAGCAGCCCGTAAAGAGCGAGCTGGTACCTGTGCGTTCTGTGAACCACACCGCTGTATTCAGCGTACTTGTAATCCATGGGGGCAGCTGTGCCGTCATCGAGAAAGAGCACCTCATCCACCTCTCCCTTTATCCGGTACCTGCGGGATGTCAGATAGACGGAGACCTCCTTTCTGACGCACTTGAGCCTCTTTCTCACGTAGCTGGTGTTGACCTTCTCACGGCTCTCGTGAAGCTCCCTGCCCCTCAGGACCTTGTAGTACCTCTCCTCCCTCTGTGGGATGTTGAGACAGTGCATGAAGAATATGAACCTGGGGCAGAATAGGTACTCGATGACATCCGAGACTGTTATGAACACATCCTCATCGAGCGATTTCTCGATAAAAGAGACCTCCTTTTAGAAGAACTTGGTCACAGTCATTCCGCTTACCAGCTCTCGATCGAACCCTGTCCCGATCAGCTTGATCTTATCGAAGCAGTCCTCACACATCGGAAATACATACACTGAGTCAGAGTCCTCTATGACAGACTCGCATTCTACGGCTAAAGAATCGGACTCGTTCCTGTTCAGATCTCCGAGAAACGCGCTCTTCTGAACGCGGTACAAACCGTAGTTCTTGCATATCTTTGCAACCCTGCTTCTCGTCCTGTTATCCGATATATCATATATCACCCAGACCAGCATCGTTCCCCTCCAGAGAGCAGCCATCCAACTCCGACTCGATGACCTCGAGATCCTCAGCATCTGTGCTCTCTTCCACAGCGCCTTTGATGAGGCGGTTCGCTATCCTGTGGCACTCCATCTGGATGGTGTTTCTGATCTTGACCTTACGACCTCGATACTCCACGGTCTCATCCAGAGATCTGTTGATCACATCGATCAGAGCCGCCCTTCCTTCTCTGCTGAGGACAACACCCTGCTCGACGGGCTCGAAGAACTCGTCCCTGACCATCCGCCTGGTGAACATGTGCACAACGGGCTCGTCTATGTAAATCCTGAACATCTCTATGATATCGAAGACCAGGGATCTCTTGTTGTACGAGTCGGTGTGCAGAAACCCGGCATACGGATCAAGCCCTGCGATTATGCAGGACTTCTCCACAATCGAGTAGAGCATGCCGTATCCATAGTTCAGCATCGCATTGAACTCATCCCTTGCTGGGTCCCTGCTCCGTCCTGCGAATTTGTACTTCTCAGGCATTATCAGAGAGATCGCCTCGAAGTATGCCCTTGATGCCCTCCCCTCCAGGCCGAGTATCTCCTGCCTTCTCGCCTCAACAGTGCCGCGAAGCCTGCGCATCTCCTCGAGAGAGCTCGAGATCTCCTCGACGTACCCTGTCAGATCCTCCCTCCTCTCGTCCCGCGCTTTTTTAAGCCTCTTCAGAAACTCCATCTGGTTCTCAAGCTTGCGTGCGCACCACTCCCTGACAAGATCCAGCGCCTCCGGCCTCCCGCATATCTCGAGCTGCCTTCTCCTGATCAGGGTTGTGCTTCCCAGCTTCGGGTGCCAGATCCTCGCATACGGATCGCCCCTCGAGTCGAGAAATATTATATCTATATTATTATCTATCGCAAGCTTGATCGCGTCCGTTGTTATGTATGCAGCTGTTGCTATCAGGATGCTGCTGATCTTTCTGGCTGCTATCTCCAGGCTCCTGTCATCTCTCTTTACAACGAAGCACTCGCCGTTTTTCCGTATGTACGATCCGTATGAGTTCACCACAAGCTGCATCCAGATCGACCCTGCATCAAATCATATTACAAAATAATTTCTGAAGATATACCTGCACCTCGAATACAAGACCATCTCTGCGCATTTTTCATATCACAAATCTTCATAACATTTAAGAAAACATCTCAAATATCTATAAATCTTTTTCTCTGCGACTCTCCTCTGGAGGCTTCGATGATGAATGCCCCTATGACGGAAGACGATGTCTTTGAGGCCATAGATAAGCACAACGTGAGATTTGTCAGGATATGGTTCACCGATATCCTCGGCATCCCGAAGAGCTTTGCCATCAACACCAACCAGCTGGATGGAGCGTTTTCAGAGGGTATGGGATTTGATGGCTCCTCTGTGAGAGGTTTCGCCAGGATATACGAGTCGGATCTGATCGCCAAGCCGGACCCCTCTACATTCAGAATCATCCCGTGGCGCCAGCAGGAGAATGCTGTGGCGAGGATGTTCTGCGACATTCTGAATCCGGATGGAACTCCCTACGAGGGCGACCCGAGGTATGTTCTTAAGAGAAACCTCTCCCGTCTCAGGGAGAAGGGCTACCAGTTCATGGTCGGACCTGAGCTGGAGTTCTTCTACTTCAAGAGCGATTGCTCAACGGAGATACTCGACACCGGAGGGTACTTCGATCTCACGACGCTGGATGTCGCATCTGATCTGAGAAGAGACACAATCCTGGCGCTGGATGCGATGGGTATAGATGTTGAGTACAGCCACCATGAGGTCGCGCCATCGCAGCACGAGATCGATTTGAGGTATGCTGATGCACTGACCATGGCGGACAACGTGATAACATACAAGATAACGGTCAAGGAGATCGCAAAGAAGCACGGGTGCTATGCGACATTCATGCCGAAGCCGATCTTCGGGGTGAACGGAAGCGGGATGCACGTCCACCAGTCTCTCTTCCAGGGGAAGAGGAACGTGATGTTCGACCCGGCTGATGAGTACCATCTGTCGGATGAGGCGAAGTGCTACATCGCAGGCCTGCTCAGGCACGCGCCTGAGATAACAGCGGTGACGAACCAGTGGGTCAACTCCTACAAGAGGCTCGTGCCCGGATACGAGGCGCCGGTCTACATCAGCTGGGCGAGGAGGAACAGGTCCGCGCTAGTCAGGGTCCCGATGTACAAGCCCGGCAAGGAGGCAGCCACGAGGATCGAGTACAGGAGCCCGGATCCTGGAGCGAACCCGTATCTGGCGTTCTCGGTGATGCTCGTCGCCGGCCTTGCGGGCATCGCAAACAAGTACGAGCTCCCGCCGCCGCAGGAGCGCGACATATACCACATGAGCGAGGAGGAGAAGAGAGCCGCGGGCATAAGCTCCCTTCCGGGAAGCCTCAACGAGGCCATCCAGCTCGCTGAGCGGAGCTACATTGTACGTGAGGCTCTGGGCGATCACGTCTTCGAGAACTTCATGGCGATCAAGAAGGCGGAGTGGGACGAGTACCGGACGAATGTGAGCCAGTGGGAGCTGGAGAGGTACCTGCCTCTCCTTTAAATATTTTTATAATTTCAAATATTTATCCATCCGGGCAGAGCCGTATTTTTGATCTCAAACAGCCGCGCTACATAGGCATATTATATGCGGATGGGGAATGATTGATATACTCTGAGTTAATCTACCACGCTACGGCGTGGCAGATCACGCTGCATCAAATCATCAGGGTAGTAACATGGCATTCTGGCAACCTAAGTTGGAGCTCATGGAGAGGTCTGAGCTGGAGGAACTCCAGCTTCGAAGACTTAGAAAGACCGTGGAGCAGGTTTACAGGAACGTTCCATTTTATCACAGAAAGATGACCGAGATGGGCATCACCCCACATGATATAAACAGCTTGAGGAATATCGAGAAGCTCCCCATGACCCGCAAGACCGACCTCAGGGATAACTATCCGTTCGGGCTCTTCGCTGTTCCTAAAGAGGATATTGTGAGGGTGCATGCCTCCTCCGGAACAACAGGGAAGCCCACGGTGGTCGGCTACACAAAGAACGACATAGAGACATGGTCTGATATGATGGCCAGGGACTTCGTCATGGTCGGGGTGACCAGGAACGACATATTCCAGAACGCTGTGAACTATGGTTTCTTCACTGGCGGGCTGGGCGTTCACTACGGCATAGAGCGTATCGGCGCGATGGCAGTTCCTTCCGGCACGGGCAACACCGAGAGGCAGCTCGAGATCATGGCGGATTTCGGGGTGACGGTGCTGCACTGCACACCATCGTATGCGCTCTACCTGGCGGAGACAGCGAAGGCGAAGGGAATCATGGAGAAGCTGAAGCTCAGGATAGGCTGCTTCGGAGCCGAGCCCTGGTCGGATGAGGCGCGCCAGGAGCTCGAGGAGGCTTTCGGCATAAAGGCCTACGACTCATACGGGCTCTCTGAGATGTTCGGGCCGGGCGTCGCCTTCGAGTGCCAGGAGCAGAACGGGCTGCACATCTGGGAGGATCACTTCATTGTGGAGATTATCGACAGGGATGGGAACCCGTGCGCCCCGGGAGAGCGCGGCGAGCTTGTGCTCACATCTCTGACCAAAGAGGCGATGCCGCTGATAAGGTACAGGACCGGGGATGTGACTTACCTTCTGGAGGACGGCTGCAGCTGCGGGCGCACGAGCCGGAAGCTCCACAGGTTCCTGGGGAGAGCCGACGATATGCTCGTCGTGAGGGGCATAAACGTCTTCCCGAGCCAGATAGAGGATGTGCTTCTCTCGATACCCGAGATCGGGGATTACTTCCAGGTCATAGTCGACAGAAAGCATCACGGTCTGGATGAGCTCACGATCCAGGTCGAGATGAAGGACGAGGCGTTCACAGGGGAGCTCGCAGATCTCGCGCGTCTCCAGAAAAAGGTCGAGGAGAGGCTCAAGGCAGTGCTCAACATCCGGAGCAAGGTGGAGCTCGTCGAGAAGGGCACGATCCCGAGGACGGCAGGCAAATCGAAGAAGGTGGTGGATCTGAGAAAGATCTGAACTATTTTACCTCAAACATTTTCCAGCAAACCACTCGACACCTGCGCCCCTCTGCGGCCTTTGTGATGGCATGATCCAGAACATATTCTGTAGTTGTGCCTTCACAGCAGCGAAGCAGAGTTTCCGAGTCATATCGATTTCGGTATCTCTGTGAGCAGCGCGTATATGATAAAGCCTATCATGCCGATCAGGAAGATCCCTGTGATCGATACCTTCCCGATCATCATGAACTCCTCCCTGGTCGGCTTCCTTGCGAGCTTCAGAACACGTATGTACTCGCCCAGATCCATCGATGGGGCCTCGATGCCGATATCATCGAGCATCTCTGTGAGATCGCTCTTCGTATCCCTGCCCTTCTTCTCAGCCCTCTTCTCAGATCTGCCAACACCCAGCTTTCCCTTAAGCTGGTCCATCTTCGTCTCTGCCGCCTTCATTCCCTGTGGCGAACGCAATACGATCTAAAAAAGGTTTCGGAGGCAGAGCGGGGGCACACAGGAGGAAGAGCTGGATCGAGATCATACGGAATGCTTCCATGGCACATCCCAGTGATCTGGCGGATCGGTAAACCTTGCAGAAAAAGGCGACGTCGACTGCTTTAGGTTACCAGAGCTAGCCTAGGCGATTCGACAGCATGAGCCGCTTCCATATCCGGCTCGCTCCAGTCACCTCTGCTCATGCCAGGGGCTGCACCGCAGGATTCATTACGGATACGATCTCACGCCTTCAGCATGATAGCATCCCGATCTGCTGCCGTTCTGCTCATCCTGCTTTCAGCGGTCACGCTCTTGCAGGATGCATCATCTGAGCCTGTTGTCAGGGAGCTGGGCCCATTCCGGGTATCTTTCGATCTGAACACGAGCATTCCATACACGGTCGTGGTTGATGAGCCTGTGAGGAGCCTCGTGAAGGGCAGGAGCTACATCACATACGGTCTTGGTGTTAGAGGGCAGGACTGCTCCATATGGATATTCGTAACAGACTACATTGGCATGGAATACGGCAAGAAGCTCGTGGAGGTTCCGCTCGACAACGACTGGAAGCTTGTTAACGATTTTCTCACTGAGCAGGGATGCAGCCGCATAAACATCACGGAGACGTTGATCGATGGGACCGTGGGTGCTCTAGGCGGCGGGGTCCTTCCATCGGGCAAGATAATATTCTGCGCGAGCTATGCGCCTGAGGGTGTGTTTGTGCAGGGGAGGCATCTGGTCACAACGAACTGCAAGCTCTTCTCCACGTTCCCTGCGGATGAGACTGTGAGCCTGCTGGAGAGCATACATGTGGAGAGAAGACTGTGATGTCAGGAAGATTATGTGCGAAAAAGGCAGTTTGAAATGCATGCTGAACAAACCGAACATCGCACATCCTGATGCGGTGGGTGACTGCCGCATCTTTTTTAAGGTGCAAAGTGGCGAGCTGCATGCTTTCACAGCAGTGCACAGAGCTGCCCATGTCTGCAAAACATTTAATTTGTTCTGATGCACACTTTTCGATGCATGTCAGCATCCGTCGACAAGCGCATACTGATTGCGACCTCTGCGTTTGCGTTTCTCATAGCGGCACATCTGCTTCTGATAACGGTATTTCGAGATGCGGACGTGTTTCTTCTCGTGGAGGATGTTCTCTTTGTGATGGCATCAGCCATCGCAGCATTCTGCTTCCTCCATGCGTTCAAACACTCCACAGACAGAGCCAGGACTGCCTGGCTGGCGATGCTTCTTGCAATGGTTTTCAACACTCTGGGAGAGCTCGCATGGCTTGTGATGGAGGTATTCCTCAAAACAGAACCGTTTCCGTCCGTTGCTGACATCGGATACCTTGCCTTCTATCCGTTCTTTGCAGCAGGCATCTTCCTTCTTCCATCTGTGCCGCTCTCAGCAAACGAGAGATCCAGGCTGCTGCTGGATGAATGCATAGCTCTGATAGCAACCCTTCTGATCCTCTGGATCTACATCCTTCCTGAGCTGTATGAGGAGGATTTAGCGGCCACGCTGGTATCGATCGCCTATGTGCTCATGGATCTTCTCCTGGTCATCGCGCTGATGGATATACTCTTCAGAGAGCACGAGGCACCCGAGGACTGGCCAGCGTTCCTCCTGATCCTCGGAATGGGTGTCATGATAGCGACAGATCTTGGCTATGCCTATCAGGAGATTCAGGGGACATACGTCTCAGGGAGCCTGATCGATACCGGATGGCTTGCAGCCTACATGCTCATGGGCATCGCCCCTCTGCTCTGGCTTCGTCCTCCTTCATGGAGCCCAATCAGCCTCAAGAGGATCTCTTACTACATCCCTGTCGTATGGCTTGGCCTCGCGCTCATCCTTGCGCTCATCAAGGGACATGGCTCTATATCGAATGCAGCAGCCCTGGCAGCATCCATAGCCGGCATAATCGGCCTGATGCTGCTGCGCGAGAAGCAGTCTGTGAGGATGATGAGCGATATGCTCGCAGTCCTGCGGGAGGAGGCTGAGCGGAGGGCCGCCGCCGAGATGAGCCTTGCTGAGAGCAAGAACCTCCTGGAGAGCATACTGACCCAGGCGCAGTGCGGCATTCTTGTTCTGGATGCCGATGGAAAAATACTGTTCAGCAACGATTCGGCAAGGCGGATACTGGGGAGAGTTCCCGGGGAGCATGTTGATGGTGATATGTGCAGGCATGTGTACAGTGGAAGCGGTGAGCGAATTCCGGAGTGGGATCTCTGCATATCGAGGGCTCTCAGGGGAGCGATCACGGAGGGCAGGGAGGAGCGTGTGGTCGTTGATGGCAGGTCGTTCGATCTCCTCCTCAACTCTGCGCCGCTGAGGGACAGCTCCGGAGCGATAGTCGGTGCTTTGGTGACATTCATGGACATCACCGAGAGGAAGAGGCTGGAGGATGAGCTCCAGAGGCACACCACAGAGCTCGAGAGGATTGTTGAGGAGAGAACGAAGGAGATCGAGAGGAAGAACGCGGAGATGGAGAGGTTTGTCTACACCGTCTCTCATGATCTCAGATCCCCTCTGATAACGATACTCGGATTTCTCGGGTACCTCAGGGAGGATCTGAGAGCAGGCCAGAGCGACAAGGTCGAGAGCGATATACGTTACATAGAGAACTCCGTGCTCAAAATGGACAGGCTCCTCACCAACACCCTGGAGCTGAGCAGGGTCGGGAGGGTGATCAATCCCCCAGAGGACGTGCGGTTCTCAGATATCGTGAGGGAAGTGCTCTCTGATATGAACGCGAAGCTCAACGGCGTTGAGGTCGTGGTTGCAGATGATATGCCTGTTGTGCACGTCGACAGGATGCGTATAGGAGAGATGCTCGCGAATCTCATCGATAACAGCATCAAGTACACAAAGGATGTTGATTATCCCAGAATAGAGATCGGCTGGCGGGATGATCCGGAAGGCGCGGTATTCTTCGTGAAGGATAACGGAGCTGGCATAGACCCGATGTACCATGAAAAGGTCTTCGAGCTGTTCTACAAGATAGACCGCAGCACCCCAGGCACGGGCGCAGGCCTCGCGATAGCAAAGAAGATCGTCGAGGTTCACGGCGGAAGGATCTGGATAGAGTCTGAGGCAGGAATGGGCTGCACGGTCTGCTTCACACTTCCGGTAAGGCGCGATTGAACAGATCAGGCAAATCCTCCATCGCAAGGCTGATAAATTAATGGATGCAATTTATTTATGGTGATTTGATGGCTGTCATATCCCCAGAGGACATAAGATGGTTCCAGAAGAGAATAAACCGCATGCTTGAGGAGATGGGCATCGATTCGAAGGAGATGCGGAGGTTTCAGGAGCGCCTGACCGGCCTGATGGAGGAGATGGGGGAGGTTCCACCGGTCGACATCGAGGAGAGGGATGATGATGTTGTGATAACAGTCGACCTCCCCGGCGTCGACAAGAAGGATGTGGAGGTCACGATAACGGAGGATGGCCTGAGGCTCAAGGCTAGAAGGGAGCTGAAGGAGGGCAGCTACTTCCTGAGGGAGAGGCGCGGGAGCTTCGAGAGGCTCATAACCCTTCCGGGCGAGGTCAGGGCCGAGGAGGCGAAGGCGAAGCTCAAGGACGGCATCCTGGAGATCGTGGTACCAAAGCTCGTATCCGCGAAGAAGAGGATATCGATAGAGTAGATCTCATCTCCTCATGGCCGGAGATGAGATAGAGCCGACGAGGCTGTGGTGCTCTTCCTCTACGATCCCTTACGGGGATCTGAGAGGAGCAGCATGTGGTGGAGCTTGTCCCTCTTCGTCTCGAGGTAGTGCCTGTTGATCTCGTTCGGCTCGACCTCGAGAGGAACCCTCTCCACTATCTCCAGCCCGTATCCCTGCAGGCCCACGATCTTCCTGGGGTTGTTTGTCAGGAGCCTCATTTTTCTTATCCCCAGATCCAGGAGTATCTGGGCGCCTATCCCATAGTCCCTCAGATCCGCGGGATATCCGAGCTTGTGGTTCGCCTCGACCGTATCGCTGCCGTTATCTTGGAGCTCGTAGGCTCTCAGCTTGTTCGCAAGCCCTATGCCGCGCCCCTCCTGGTTCATGTACACAAGAACTCCATTCCCGTTCTTGCTTATCATCCGCAGCGCCCTGCTGAGCTGCTCGCCGCAGTCGCATCTCTTCGATCTGAATGTGTCCCCTGTAAGGCACTGCGAGTGCACCCTGACGAGTGCATCATCAGCTGCAGGATCTCCGGCCACAAGCGCAACGTGGCACTGGCCGTCGAGCATGCTCTCGTACCCTATCGCCCTGAATTCTCCGTATTCGGTGGGCATCTCGACCTCAGCGATTCTTCTCACAAGCCGCTCCCTTCTGATCCTGTATCTTATCAGATCCTCTATTGTCACCATCTTTAGGCCGTGCTTCTCCGCGAACCTCTCGAGCTCAGGAAGCCGCGCCATGGTGCCGTCATCGGCCATGATCTCGCATATCACGCCTGCCGGGTACAGACCTGCGAGCCGCGCAAGGTCCACTGCAGCCTCTGTATGCCCCGCGCGCCTCAGGACTCCTCCGTCGAGCGCCTGGAGCGGGAATGTGTGTCCGGGGGTCGCGAGGTCAGCCCTTGTTGTGGATGGGTCTATCAGCGTCCGGATCGTCGTCGCGCGATCAAACGCCGAGATTCCGGTGGTGACACCGCGCCTGGCATCCACAGATACCGTGAACGCAGTTCCCATGCTCTCCGTGTTCTGCTGTGTCATCATCGGGAGCTCCAGCTGGCGGATGCGCTCAGCAGTTAGTGGAACGCAGATCAGGCCACGTGCATGCTTCGCCATGAAGTTTATGGCCTCCGGTGTGACCTTCTCAGCTGCCATCACCAGATCTCCCTCGTTCTCCCTGGATTCGTCATCCAGCACTATCACGAACTTTCCATCGCGAATGTCCTTTATCGCCTCATCCACTGTAGAGAAAGGCATGATACTGCGGAGGTGGTGAAAAATACTTAAACTCTTGGGAGGCGTCCTGAAAGACTGATCGGGTGATCCGGCGGATCGGTAATGGAGTCTATAGGTGACAGGATTTACCAGAGCTCTCCGACGGTTCGACTGCATCAGCAGGTTGTGTGCTCGAATAGCTGAATGATTCTGATGTATTCGAGAGCCATGGGCAAGATATCCCATGAGTCCTGCTGGACTGAGTGCTGCGGATTTCAATGATGCAAGTACACGACCGATGGGATCTCTTGATCCATCCTCTCCTGTCCATCAAGCGCGATCCGCCGCGCGGGTCCTGCAAAAGGGTTTTATACCGGATCTGCGATCTTTAGCTTGTATCCCACAGAAGCGGGGTGGGGTAGCCAGGAAATCCCGACGGGCTCATAACCCGTAGATCAGTAGTTCAAATCTACTCCCCGCTACTTCTCATTGCGGTATCTCGCAGACTGCTCCTTTGAAGTTGGTCCAATCTCAACCGTCCCATGGAATCCTGCAGATGCCGATGTAACTCGCCTCAAGAGTGTACAGCAATCGTTGATACAGCGCATCCGATTTTCGGGTAGTCTACCTTCATTGAGTTGATCTTGATGGACCGGCTCCCTCAGGCGTGTTTATTTTGAACGATGTCTGCATGGAGATCAAGATCCTGGGACATGTTAATACTCGTCCGATGCCCTGCAGCATGGTTGAAGGCTACGAATCGCCTGGAGCTATTGCTTTTGCACTTATCCACGCGTCGTAGGTAGACTACCGATTTTCGGGACCTGGGCTATAATCCAGCACTTAGGTTATTTTGGGAGAGTCGTCAAGACCTGCTCAAGAGCTGCACTTCTGGAAGCATGAGGCTCCTCCGATCCAACCGCGTGATTCGATCCTGCGGGCAAAGTTATAATATCAGGTTTATCAATCAGTCCTACCACCTGGAGGGATTGCGTGAAGGATTACCTCACCATGGATGATCTCATACTGGAGAACAAACGGGTGCTGGTGAGAGTTGACATCAACTCCCCGATGGACCCCACGGGAAAGATTCTGGACGACAAGAGGCTCAGGAGCCATCTGGAGACGTTGAAGGCACTGGAGGACTCGAAGGTCGTTCTGATGGCCCATCAGTCCAGGCCTGGCAAGAAGGACTTCTCCACCATGGAGCCGCACGCCAGACAGCTATCAAAGCTTTTGAGGAAGGATGTGAACTACGTCGACGATATCTTCGGCAGCACGGCCAGGGATGCGATACGCTCCCTCGAGTCGGGGGAGGTCCTGCTGCTGGAGAACACCAGATTCTATGCTGAGGAGAGCCTCTCGAGGAGCCCTGCAGATCACGCAAAGAGCCATATGGTGCAGAAGCTCGCCCCGCTATTCGATGTTTTCATAAATGATGCTTTTGCTGTATCACACAGATCTCATCTCTCTGTTGTTGGCTTCACAGAGGTCCTGCCGAGCGCAGCCGGAATTCTCATGGATAAGGAGATTCAGGCGCTTGATAAGGGTCTGAAGGCCAGCGAGCATCCGTGCGTCTTCGCACTCGGCGGCGCGAAGGTCGACGACTCCATAAAGGTCGCACAGAACGTGCTAAGGCGCGGTGCAGATGCTGTCCTCGCTCTGGGTCTCGTCTCGGTTGTATTTCTTATGGCTGCTGGGGTGAATGTGGGCGAGACGAACCGCAGGTTTGTGGATAGCCAGGGGTACTCTGATCAGGTCGAGATCGCTCAGAAGATCCTGAATGAGCACCCCGGAAAGGTCGTTCTACCAAGGGATATCGCTGTCGATAAGGATGGCGAGAGGCTCGAGGTGGGCGTGGATAACATACCCGACTACCCCATCTCAGATATCGGGCTTGAGACGATAGTTGAGTTCTCGAAGATCCTTAAATCGGCGAAGATTGCGGTGCTCAACGGGCCTGCAGGCATAACAGAAAAGGAGCGGTTCGTTCTCGGGACAGCCGAGATCCTGAAGGCTGCGACAGAAGCAGGCTATTCGATAGCCGGAGGAGGCCATACGGTCGCAGCAATCGAGAAGCTGGGCCTTGAGTCTAGGTTCTCGCATGTGAGCATGGGCGGCGGCGCGAGCATAACATACCTCTCCGGAGAGCCGATGCCAGGAATCGAGGCGCTGAAGAGCGCAGCAGCGAGGTACAGGAAGCTGTGATATCGTAGAAAGTTGCAGAATCTGATGCAAACAAAGAGCATCCCCGGAATCCAGATTGTGTCAACCCTGCAGAAATTGATGGTCACGCGCAGGTGAAGTGGGTCTAGACATTCAGCCTCTCAAACGCAGCCTCAGCCAGCTCTGCCAGCAGCCTCCCTGCGGGATGGCGGACCTCCATTGCTGCAGCCCCGCGGTGGCCGCCGCCGCTCCCGCCGTGCGATCTTGCGATGCTCTTCATCAGATCCGCGAGGTCGATGCCAGCCTGAACGGCCCTGAAGCTGGCCCTCCCGCTCACCCTGCAAACTCCGCCTTGGCTGCTGGCGGCAAACGCGACATCTGCGCCAAGGTCGAGAAGCGCCATGGCGGAGGATCCCTCAAACGCGCTCACCTCTGTGCACGCGATTATCCACTCTCCCCTCCAGGATATCTCCGCTCTGCTCGCGGCCTTGAGCACCGCCACCCGCTGCGAGAAGTCCAGGGGAGCTCTGGAGAGAACCTCCATGACCTCGCCGTAATCCACATCACCTGCCTCCAGGATCTCGTGCACGCATCTGAACGTCTCTGCTGATGCATGCCTGAACCTCCCTGTGTCAGAGACCATGCCTGCGAGGAGGGCAAGAGCGACCTCTCTGGGGATCCTTCCCGCTCTGCCTGAGCTCTTTATGATGTCCCACACGATCTGAGCGGTCGAATCCGCCTCACGCTGGATGTAGAACTCCGCGTTCTCCAGGAGATCTCTATCGAGATGGTGGTCTATGACGCCGTACCGCCGCAGCATCGCGCCGCCTATCTGGGAGCTCACAGAGGTATCAACAAGAACGACCATATCGTAGGAGTCTAGATCCGGATCTATTATGGGCTTTATTCCTATCGAGTCTGCAAGCTGAACTGCAGCCCTGCTCAGATCACCGACGGCCCCGATATCACCGCCGAAAAGCCAGCTGAGAGCGAATGCGCTCCCTATCGCATCCGGGTCTGCGTTCCTGTGGCAGAGGTATATCTTTCTCAGATCGATGAGGTTTTTTAAGACATCGTATTCGAGAATGTGCATGGTTGTGCAGATCTTCTCCTTCTTTTATGCTCCGTTCGAAGGTTGCGGAACAGAAAACAGTGGTACGGTGTGCGCCTTATAGAAATCTTTTTCCCAGAGCATATCCGATAAGGGATCATGCGTGTACTCATAACCGGCGCCGGTGAGATCGGCTACCGGCTTGCAGAGGCGATGGTGGCAGAGCACGATGTGACTGTGATTGACAGGGACATCGCCGCACTGAGCCGCTTCGAGGGAATGGACCTGAAGCCACGGGAGGGAAACGCGGCAAATGCGAGGCTGCTCGAGGAACTCGATGTCAGGGATATGGATCTGGTTATGGCGGTCACAGGCAGCGATGAGATAAACATAATCACATGCATAATAGCCAGCAGGCTTGGTGTGAAGCACACCATAGCCAGGGTCAGGAACCCAGACTATATCGATCAGCCGGTGAAGCCTCTCAGGGAGCTGGGAATAGAGTACATGATCTGCCCGGAGCTTGTCATGGTCGAGGATCTGGCCAGCACGATCTCTTTTCCAGCTGCTCTGATGAACAGGAGGCTCGCCGGCGGGATGCTCGAGCTGATCGAGCTCAAGGTGAGCGAGGGCATGCCGCTCGTCGGCCAGGTCAGGGATTTGAACATGCCGAGAGGCTCGAGGATCGTGGCGGTCAAGAGCAATGGCAGGGTCAGGCTCGGTGATCCGAATATCACAATAAAACCAAATGATCATGTGACAATGCTGATAGATCCGAGGAGCGTCACGGAGCTGAGGCGGAGCATACATGAGGAGGCCAGGGACGAGAAGGTGGTCATAGTCGGCGGTGGACTCGTGGGCTTCTATCTGGCCAAACGGCTGGAGGCCATGGGCATCGATCTCAAGCTCATCGAGATCGACAACCAGAGGTGCAGGGAGATCTCAACGTATCTCTCGGATACCATGATCCTGAACGGGGATGGGACAGATATCTCCCTGCTGGCCGAGGAGGGTGTGGGGGATGCGGATGTTGTGTTTGCGGTCACAGGGATTGACGAGAAGAACCTTCTGAGCTCACTTCTCTCCAGACAGCTCGGCGCTAAGAAGATAATCTCGAGGGCGAACAGAAGCTATTACGTAAAGCTCTTTGAGCGTGTTGGCATAGACAGGGCTGTAAGCCCCGGGCAGGTCACCGCGGATGCGGTTCTCTGGCTTGCCATGGGAAGCGAGGAGATGGTGACGCTGAGCGATGAGGGCATGACACTGATGGATTTCGCGGTCAGGGCCAACTCCAGGCTCGCGGGCAGACAGATCATGAAGGAGCTGCCATCAGGCGCGATTGCCGGTATGATCCTCAGGAACGGTCTTCCGCTGGTCCCCGATGAGCACACGATCCTGGAGGAGGGGGACAGAGTGTTCGTCGTCTCATATCAGTCGTCCATCTCCAGGGTCAAGAAGATCTTCGCCTCATGAGAGCCCACGGTCATCATCGGATCTCTGAGAGTATGATGCAGCTTACGGCATCCAGCCGCTCTTCATGGATGAGGATTCCTATTTAAATTTTCATGCATCAATTGGCTTTGATTGCTTGGTTGTGACCAAAAAACCAGCAGCATGTAACCCCGTATCGATATATTGTGCTGGAGATCGTCGATTCCTCAAATACGATGCATCGACCCGTGCCCACAGCCACAGGTGACCTCCTCTCTGGGGAGGAGAGTTTGCGCCCTGTTGCTCTCTATCAGAGCGTTTGAGACTTCAATGATACAGGCACGCGACCTTCGTGTACCCTGCTCAGCATCGCATCCGTGCTCCTGTACAGGAGATCTCACGGCTTGAGCCGTCTGATCTCCACGTACTCCACCCCGCCGTTGCTGTATGCGAATACCATCATCTTGCGCACGCTGTGAGCCAGACGAACTGCTCTGGAGAGCACGGGAAGGTGAAATACGTGATCCCCCCTCACGGTATGCACCAGGTACTCTGAGTGCGTGCCCCTCTTTTCCGCGTCTACGCTCTTGTACACCCTGAAGTGCGTACCGAACTTGAAGCCTGTCTTGACAACAAGCCTTCTGTCCCTCAGGTCCCTGTAGACGCGGTACTTCATATCGAAGTCGCCCTCGATCTCTGACGCTCTTTTCATCAGCTCTTCAAGGGGGACAGGAGCGCCTGATCGGTCCACAAGCTGGATCATGCCCCTCTCGAGAAGGTACGCGGTCTCCACAAGTGATAGCTGTAGCCTCTCCCCGATCATCTTTCCATAAAAGCCGTGCGTGTGCAGCCGCTCCGATGCCGCCGGATCCCATAGCACCACCCTGTCGTCAAGAAGCGTCGCCTGCCCGCCCGGCTCTCCAGCCTCTGTCCTGCCTGTGGGATTCGATTCCCTCACCTCATAGTACGTTATATCGCTCTCCTCATCGACCACAGCGAGCATGAGCCGTCTTCGCATCTGGCTTGAGAGCCTCAGCGGCTCGATGATCCTCTCAAGCGGCAATGGCGTCCTCTCAGAGACTACGAGCACGTAGAACTCAGCTGGCGTCTTTCCCGGGTGACCGCCGCGCGGGTAGACCCTGAAGTCCGGGATTCCGGGCTGGACGTAATAACCCCTCTCCCTCAGGTCCTTGTACACGACATACCTGAACTCGAAGCCCTTCTCAAAAGAGGACGCTAGCTCGAAGAAGCTCCGAAAGCTCAGGATCTGCCCATCAGACTCGACCCTCAATTTCGATCTGTCGAGAAGATATGCGGCCTCGACGAGCGTCAGCTCAAGCCCGTCCTCAAGAGGCCGCCCAAAGTAGCCCTGATCGTAGAGGGCCTTCACAGCATCTTTTCCAAGATGCACCTTTCCAGACTCAAGCCTTCCGAGCAGCGAGTCCTCTGACATGCTCAGATGCTCAGCCTGTCCGGCCATATGCCATGGACCACTCCGATGGCCCTGTCCACCGTCTCGTGCACATCAGCAGCGGGATAGCCGCATGATAGCATGTACGCTTCCACGTGGTTCGGCACAGCTATCGACATCTGCTCAACCATTGAGACGGTCTGCATGATCGTGTAATCGCCGAGCTCGAATGGTATTATCGCATCTGATACGAGAAGCTCGAATATCTCCGGAGAGATCGGCCTCTCAAAGCCTGACAGGAACGCCTCGAGTATCTCGCTCGTCCACTCATGCCGCCTTCCGCCCGCGTCCTGGTAGGGTATCACGACAACCTCGCGCGTGCTGGCGAGCCTCTCGACAAGCTCCTGCGGTGTCGGGTGTCCCTTGAATATCAGGTTGAGAAAGTTCGTGTGCGGTATCGTCGTCGGCACCTTAGAGGCGCGTATCGAGAACTTTACATCCTTGAATATGGTGCCAGCATCAGCTCCCTGATGACCTGCGCCCCTTCCGAACTGTATGGCGCTTGGCGATGCGCGCACGACAGTGTGCGGATCTCCGTGCCTTCTGTCGATGTTCCCGATCATGCCGCAGAGCCCGAGAGGTCGCGCGGCATATGCAAGCCTGCTCAGTCCTGTCGTGTTGCAGCTCGTGCACTGCACGACCTTCGGCTTCGCATTAAGAAACCTCCCGTAGTTCTCGAGCCCGAAGAAGAACTCCCTCCTGAGATCCTCCCTCACATCGTCTGTCAGCGGAAAGCCCTCCTCCTCGAGCCCCTTCTGGAGCTCGTCCCTGTGGGCTCCGCCCATCAGCGCGACGAAGCAGCCGTGCTCCAGCCCTGATTTCAGGTACGGCAGCTCCTCATCCCCTGGCGTGCCGATCATGACGAACTCTGAGCTCTCGAAGAAATCCCTGTATCCGCCATCCAGCTTGAACCCAGCACTCTCCCACTTTGCCCTGTCCTCGTCGCTGCTGGCATACGCCCTGACACCGCAGATCCTGATCATCTTCCTCAGCATCGATACAGCTCTGGCGTGCGGCTTTCTCACGAGCACATTTATATCGCCGCCGATGCCGGCTGCCTGCTTAACGGCATGAAGGGCGAATATGGTCCTCTTGCTCTCCGTTCCATCAAAACCCACAAAGCCAGCATTCTTATTCAAGTACCATCACTTCCTGCGCGGAGTTGAGAGTGCACCGTATTTAAGATTCTCGGAATGATTGCAGCAGGCCATCACACACCGCAGCTGACGATTGCTTATAAAAAACAACCTGCGGAACCACATTGCAGCGGTCGTGCGCTTGAATCACTGAATGGAACTTCAGGAATATGCACTGGCAAATCAGGTGGCATATCCTGCGATGTCACATGCTGCTGATTTCACGGATCTGATTACACGACCGAGTACACGACCGCATGCGACATCGAATGCCTACGAGTCAATACAGATCACACAATCCGCTTGCAGACCAGCATCGCTCTCTCCCAAAGGTTAATATACCGCTCATTAGAATGGCATATGGTGGTGGATCGTATGGGAGGAAATAGCTTCGCGATTGCGGTGATGGTGCTGGGTTTCCTGATCGCATTCATGTTCCCGATATATCTGCTGTCGGCACTCTTTGGTCTGATGTAGTGCCGGTGCAGCACAATTTTATTTCATCTGTCGACGCTCAGCCGCATTGAGGGGCGGCCCGGCAGTCTGTTGGGGCTTCGAAATGTGCGGGTGTGGCCCGGGCTGGCTGCCCGTGTATAGGTTCTACATGCTGTCCTCACTTGCTGCTCTCATTCTCGACTGGAAATGATCTGTAGAGCTCCTTCCTCCTGGCCTCCAGCAGATCAGGCGTTCTGCCGGTGAGCTCTGCAGCGCTCAGCACTCTCACATCAGCATCTTCAGCGCTCCTGTAGACCTCAGGGATTCTCTCAGCGTAACCTATGTCCCTCATGAAGTGATGATCGATGACGATGGTTTTGATGGACGTGTCACTTATTATTTTTATTATATTCTCCACAGATCTTCTCAGATCCTCCTCTGCGTAACGGTAGCCGAGCAGATATGTCATCGGGCCATCGAGGATCAGGGTCCTGGGATCCTCCTCAAGTATGAAAGCGACCTGATCGTCCATTGCTGGCCCCTCGACATCGCTGGTGTACAGCACCCTATCCTCCCCGCATGATACGGAAGTCTCAATAACATAACCGAGCCTGTTCCCTGTGCCGTGGTACACCGGCTGGGAGAACCTTATCGTGAGCGGCCCGTGGCTGAACTCTCCTCCATCCGCGATCCGTATATCAGCGCCCTCGATCCTGCCCAGGAAGTAATGGGCGCGACGCTTCTGACTGAAATTGATCCTGTTCTTTGGATCCTTGATGTAAACGATCTTTCCTCTGTAGATGTCAGGATCATCGGGGTTATGATGGTCGTAGTGATAATGCGTGACGATGATTATATCGCTGGATTCCGCGATACCTCTGACCTCCTGCCATGCTGCATTGAGCCGGTCTATCTCGACGGGATGCGGCGGCAGGCCGTATCTTCTTGGGCCAAGAGAGACAGCAGGATCTATCATTACTCTGAGACCTCCGGCCTCAAGGCATGTGGCCATCGATCTCACGCCAAGGCTGTCGAAAGCAATGGGGATCAGGTTCATAGCGCCTCCAGGCTGCTGGAAAGCTCTGGCTCACTCCGGAGCACATGATGTTTAACGGTAGAAGCTTATCAGAGTTAGATCTTCCGATACAACAGAAGAGCGCCTAAGTTCCCCTTAGGCACATCTCCGCAAATTATCGGAGATCTGGATTGAGCAGAGTTTTAGGGGCCGGTGGATCCGTCATTCTCTGCTGATCCGCTAATTCAGCTGGATGAGCCTCCAAGTTGGGCTCGACTGAAGAGATCGTCAGGATTCAGCGTGCAGTGGCGTAATGCTCTGAATCCAACAGGAATCCACACCAGTTCCCACACTTTGACTGAAATCCAGTTGGATCGTCTCCATCATTCTCCTGGTGAACCTACCGATCCTTGAGAGTTTGTTTTCATCGACCTCTTAAGCACCTCTGCTACAACTATCACTATCGTCGAGACCAGCCAGACCTGGAGCCAGGAGTCCAGGGTCAGCGGCAGCGTCTCGAAGGCCCTCTGGAACACCGGAATGTATATGACCATCACAACGGACGCGAGCGAGGCCACGATCCCTGCGAGCAGCTTCACGTTCCCCGTGGGATTCATCTGCAGCACAGAATGATGGAACGATCTGCTGCTGTATGCATTGTATATCGCGCATATGCCCAGGGATGCGAATGCCACAGTTCTCGCGTAGCCGAGCCCATCATCAAGGTTGAGGAGAAACAGCCCCAGTGTCCCGATAAGCATCGCAGCGGACGTGCCGATTGTGTACACAAGAACATCTCTCGAGAGGATCGGCTCCTTTGGGTTTCTTGGGCGCTCGTTCATCAGCCCGGGCCTCGCAGGCTCCACAGCAAGGCCTATCGCGGGAAAGTCCTCAGCGACCACATTGATCCAGAGTATCTGAAGAGCGAGGAGCGGAGCGGGGAGGCCGACAAGCACTGCCATCAGAATGACAGCGACCTCTGCGAACGTCACAGCTAACATGTATGCTGACGCCTTCCTTATGTTCTCGTAGATCCTCCTGCCCTCCTCGACGGCTGCGACTATTGTGGCAAAGTTGTCGTCTGCCAGCACCATGTCCGAGGCCTCCTTGCTGACATCGGTGCCGGTCCGGCCCATCGCGATCCCGATATCAGCTGACCTCAAAGCAGGGGCATCGTTCACACCATCCCCGGTCATTGCAACTACGTGGCCGTGCTCCTTCAGCGCCTTTATTATCCTCATCTTGTGCTCTGCCGTTGCCCTTGAGAACACGGATATGCTCTCGATGCGATCGCTGAGCTCCTGATCGCTCATCCTGTCGAGCTCAGAGCCGTCCAGAACTCCCCCGTTGAGCATGCGAAGCTCTCCTGCGATCGCCTCAGCGGTGCGCTTGTGATCTCCTGTGATCATCACCGGTCTTATGCCGGCTCTCTTGCACACATCTATCGCTCCGCATACCTCCTCACGCGGCGGATCCATCATCCCGAAGAGGCCTGTGAAGATCATATCCCTCTCCAGGAAATCCCTGCTCAGATCTCCGGATTCGATCTGTTTGAATGCAGCCGCCAGAACTCGCAGAGCCCTGCCTGCCATCACGTCCGCGATCTCCAGAATTCTCTTCCTGTCCGCATCTGAAAGAGGTCTCAGACCGCTGTGGTCCATCACGTAGGAACATCTCTCCACGACAACCTCGACCGCGCCCTTCATCGAGACCCGGAGATCGTTGCCGCATTGATGGACTGTGGTCATCCTTCTCGTATCCGATGCGAACGGGTACTCGGTGACCTCTCTGCATCTCTCGCGGATATCAAGACCTGCCTTTTTTGCGAGCACGATAAGGGCACCCTCTGTGGGATCGCCGACGATCTGCCATCCATCCTCAAATGCAACCTCTGAGTTGTTGCACAGAGCACCTGTGATTATGGTCTCCCTTAAAGCATCAAAAGCTCCCGGATCGATCTCAGATCCATCGACTTTGAATACACCCTCAGGCACATACCCCGAGCCAGTCACCTCGACCCTGCGGCCGCACCAGATCTCCCTGACCGTCATCTCTCCCCTGGTCAGGGTGCCGGTCTTGTCGGTGCAGATCACAGTCGTGGATCCGAGGGTCTCGACCGCTGGAAGCCTCCTCACTATCGCATTTCTCCTGGCCATGCTCTGCGTCCCATATGCCAGAGCCAGTGTCACAACGAATGGGAGCGCCTCAGGTATGCCGGCGACCGCGAGAGCTGCGGCTATGAGAAGCGTGTCGAGAACAGGATTGCCCCTGTAGACCTGGATCGAGAAGACCAGAATAGCTGCGATGAATACCATAACCGCAAGGCTTTTGGAGAGCTGCTGGAGCCGGATCTTGAGCGGAGGCTCTGCGGGGGTCTCCTGTATCATCCCTGAGATCCTTCCGAGCTCTGTATCGGAGCCGGTGGATGTCACAACGGCCCTTCCGTTGCCGTAGGTGACCATTGTGCCCATGAAGAGCATGCTGCTCCGATCTGCCAGAGGCGCGTCCTCCCTCACAGGATCTGGGCTCTTTCTCACAGGGTTGGATTCACCGGTCAGAGACGACTCCACTGCCTCCAGCGCAGATGCATCGAGTATTCTCGCATCCGCAGGGACTATATCGCCGGCCTCCACGTAGATTACATCCCCGGGCACGAGGTTTCCTGCCGGGAGGGTGACCAGCCTGCCGCCCCTGAAGACCCTTGCCTCAGGGGCCACCATCTTCCTGAGCGCCTCCATTGCCCTCTCGGCTCTGTACTCCTGGACGAATCCCAGGATGGCTATGAAGAGCAGGATTCCCAGAACAACGATCGCATTCGATTTTTCTCCTGAGAGCCAGGAGATCACTGCGGCAGCTAGGAGCACCAGGACCATGTAGTTCTCGAACTGCCTGAGGAGGATCCTGACCGGGCCGGGTCCGGAGATCCTGGCGAGATCGTTCGGCCCGAACCTCTCAAGACGGGATGCGGCCTCATCCTCGGAGAGACCATCAGATCCGGAGTTCAGCAGCTTCAGAGCCTCTTCCGGCGGCAGAGCATGCCAGTTCGCCATAAGGCTGCAGTCTGCGATCGGTGGTATTAACCCTTGTGATCGCAGGATATCCGATGTCGATTCTCCTCACCAGCTCATCCCGCAGTGCAGCAAAGGATTAAGGGGGAGAAAAGCGAAAAACTGCAACGTATTGGGGGCGTGTGAATGGATCTGAAGGTGCCGCTTGATGTTCCAAGGAATGCCAGGGATGAGTACATAAGAAACTACACGGAGATCACGAGGGGCTCTGGCAGGCTGATGCTGTTTGCAGGCGATCAGAAGGTCGAGCATCTGAACGACGACTTCTACGGCCAGGGGATAGCAGAGGATGATGCGGATCCCGAGCATCTCTTCAGGATAGCCAGCCAGGGCAGGATAGGCGTCTTTGCGACGCAGCTGGGCCTGATTGCCAGATACGGCATGGACTATCCGGACGTTCCTTATCTGGTGAAGCTGAACTCCAAGACGAATCTGATAAAGACATCACAGGCAGATCCCCTGAGCAGGGCGTGGATTGATGTCCCTCAGGTCGTGGAGTTCAGAAGGGAGACAGGGCTCAGGATACTTGGCGTCGGCTACACGGTCTACCCCGGGAGCGAGCATGAGGCTGTGATGCTGAGAGAGGCGGCTCAGGTGGTGCATGAAGCTCACAGGCACGGGCTTGTTGTGGTTTTATGGATGTATCCGAGGGGCAAGGCTGTGAAGGACGAGCATGACCCGCATCTGATCGCCGGCGCATGCGGGGTTGCAGCCGCGCTGGGAAGCGATTTCGTGAAAGTGAACTACCCCAGAGCTGAGAATCCGGCTCTGGCATTCAGGGAGGCTGTGATGGCGGCCGGCAGAACAAAGGTGATATGCGCCGGCGGATCGAGCGAGGATCCCGATGCGTTTCTCAGAAGGCTCCACGACCAGATCCACATCTCAGGCGCATCCGGAAATGCGACGGGAAGGAACATACACCAGAAGAGCCTCAGGGAGGCGATCAGGATGTGCAACGCGATATATGCCATAACCGTCGAGAACAGATCTCTCGATGAGGCGCTGCGCATTCTGCGGTGAGTCCTGATCTTCTATGGGTGCACATGCAGACGGTGCTATCTTCGCAAATTTCAGAGATAAATCCAGTGTACAGCATTTACAGCTGTGAGATCCGCATTTCATCTTTCAGAGATGCTAACAGGATGAAAAGCGCCTTGCACCTCATCATTTTAGAGATAACATCGTCGCCGGATATCATAACAGAAGCCCAGCAGCAGCGGAGCTCTATCAGACATGACGATAAAATTTAAATCAAGTAATGATGATATTTCATGTGAAGGGGGTATAAAGACGAGACTTCTCATTCTCATGGCTGTGCTCATGGCGATCGGCTCAGCTGCTGGAGACCCGAGCTACGGCTCCAAGGTCCTGCCGTATGATGCTGATGAGTCGAGAGCGCTCAGCGCGTTTTCATCTGCGCCTGTGTTCGCCTACTCGGATGCGAACATACGTGGGGTCTTCGATATCTCAGATCCCGTTTACATAGATGTGGATCCCTCAGATGATGCGGTCAACGAGAACGATGTGAGACTGACGCCTTTCGGAACATATCCTGCTGGAAGCCAGGTCAGGCTCGGCGATCAGGATTACGGATACAAGCTCACGCCCTTCGGCATCGGTGGCATGCCTGGCGCACAGCTTGTCTACTTCGATGTGGATGGCGATGGAGCATACAGCATCGTGGACCCTGTTTACCTCGATGTGGGGCCGGAGTATGGCAGGATTGATGCCGGAGATGTGCGCATAACAGGCTACATGACGCTTCAGGCGGGAAGCAGGGTCAGGGATTCGGATCCTGACAACGACAAGCCCGCGCCTGTGCTGCCAGGGCTGCTGTGCTTCATGAACCTGAACGGGAACATAAACAGCGGTGGGTGGGCGATCTACGACCAGGGAGACCGCATATATGTCGATACGCAGTATCCGTTCTATACAGTGACCGTGAACGACATCAGGCTCTTCATATGAGCTTACGAGCTGCATATGAACATGCACTTTCAGCGCGGACCAGGATCGCGGGCATCTGGGGATGCGATTGCATGATCTCCCGGTAATAGCACTCCGAAAAGCTGGCCTGCGATCCCTGCTCTGCAATGGCAAATATTAATATTAGCAGATAGACCTGGTATCTATGCTCAGATGCCACAGGTCTCATGCTGCCCTTCTGGCTGTGCTCATTGTTTTCTGTACATCCGGAGGGATGGCTCAGAACGCAACCGCCGATCAGCCTGCCCTCGAGGGCATATGGAGGCTGTCGCTCGGCCAGAATGCCGTGACCATGGTCCTCCATCAGTTCGAGGGCCAGATCTTCGGATCTGCCAGCTCCTCTGAGGAATCATGGAACGGCGTTGTTATGGGGTCCGCCGACAACAGCAGCCTGGAGCTGACGATCACGTTCTTAAGGGAGAACGGTCTTTCTGAAATAAGGCTGATCGGCAGCTTTGCGAACGAGGAGATGCGCGGAACATTCTACAGATCTGACAGCATCGGAAACGCAGAGAATGGAGAGTTCGAGGCTATCCTGATAAATCCCGATACCTCTGCATACACGCCCGTCAAGGAGACGCTGCCGGAGATCAGCACCTCACAGCCCGCACTCACAACCACATCTGACAACACCTCAGGCACATCGCCCTCTGAGACTCAGGGCACCGGCGCCCAGAGCAGGTACACCGATGTGCACTCCCTGGCGCATCTCGTGCCTCCGGCGGCCGGTGTGATTCCGCCGGGCATCAACATGGGCGGAGCTGGCGGCATGGGGATGATGGGATAGATGCCATCTCCTATCAGGATTTACGATGTAACACACACGATTAACAGCAGGCTGCCTGTATACCCAGGAGATCCGGGTTTCTCCAGAGAGGTGCTGAAAAGCCTGGAGTGGGGAGATCCGTACACGCTCTCCGCTCTCCACCTCAGCGCACATGCAGGCACGCACCTCGACGCGCCCTCTCATTACATCAGTAGCGGCAGATCCGTTCACGAGATACCGATCGAGAGCCTGATCATGATTGTGGATCTCATCGATGCTGGAATGGTTGTGCGTCCTGATGCTCTATCGGGTTTGAACCCTCGCGCAGAGGGCGTCATCTTCAGAACAGGATCTCTCAGGGGATGCATCTCAGAGAGCGCTGCCAGGGCATGTGCCGATCTCAAATTGAAACTGATCGGAACAGATGCGCTGTCAGTGGACAGCTCGGAGGAAGATGTGGTGCACAGGATGCTGCTGTCGAATGACATACTGATCCTGGAGGGGCTGTATCTGGAGGGCGTTCCGGCCGGCATTTACACGCTTCTCTGCATGCCGCTCAAGATCGAGGGCGCGGAGGCATCTCCGGTGAGAGCCATCCTGGCCCCGTCTGAGTGATCAGGAACTTCTGGGAATACGTCTTCAGGTCGATGCAGATCATGAGGGAATGGTATGGATGCTGATCAACCAGCAGTATATGTATTCGATGAAAAGGGTCGTGTCAGATACCTGAGCAGGACCGCTGAAATGCTGTCGGGGAGAATCACGGGATGCAGATCCATCTACGAGGTCCTGGGGGTATCATGCAGCGACGCCCTGGCCTCTGCCGTTGCATCTGGTGCTCCCTCCCGGATCAGGGCGCGGCTGGGCTGCTCAGATTCTGAGATTCCCCTCTCTGTTATTCCCCTCAGGGATGCCGACGGCTCCAGGGGGCTGATGCTCATATCAGACCCCACAGGTTCTTTTGGAGATGATAGGGAGAAGCTGTGGTACAGGACAGCGCTCGACAGATGCAGTGATGCTGTATTTTTTGTGGAGGCTGAAAGCAGAAGGATCCTAGATGCAAATGCAGCCTTCCAGGAGCTGCTGGGGTATCCTCCGGAGGAGATTCAGTCCCTCACGCTCTACGACATAATGGAGCAGGACAGGGAGGAGATCGATGAGATCATCAGGCATGCGATGTGCCGGGAGATAGAGTGTGTCCAGGCATACAGATCCGTCGACGGCTCGAGCATCCAGATCAGGGGAAGGTTCAGCCCGATCGAGGGCGATGGGACGCTCTGCGTGATACTCTCTCCAGATGAGAATCATGATGATTACATCCAGAAGAGAGATGTCCTCCTCGCTGGCGTGGCCATGGCTGCGAACCAGCTCCTCACAGTGGATGGATTTGATAAAAGTTTGACGAGCGCTCTCGAGTTCCTCGGATCCGCAGCGGATGTCGATCGTGTTTACGTGTATCAGAACAGTGAGTCCGGGGAGGAGGCTGTGCTCAGGTTCAGGTGGGAGAGGGGCAGCGCCCATGCGAGCCTGGGTGACAGGATTAGATACGACGAGCTGCCGCGCTGGCGCGAGCGTTTCCTGAACGACAGGCCTGTCCATGGAATAGTGGATGAGATGCCTCCTCAGGAGCGGGATCTGCTGAAATGCCGCGGCGCCCGATCAGTCCTGATCTTTCCCATAACAATAGCGGACAGGCTGTGGGGTTTCATAGGGTTCGAGGACTGCGAGCGCGAGCGATCCTGGAGCTGGAACGAGATATCAGTGCTCATGCTTGGTGTGGCCAGCATAGGCGGCGCGATAGCGAGAAGTGAGGCAGAGGAGAGCCTCCGCAGGAGCGAGGAGAGGTACAGGGAGCTCGTCGAGAGCGCGAACAGCATAATCCTGAGGCTTGACAGAAGAGGGAATGTGAGGTTCATCAACGGGTTCGCCCAGCGGTTCTTCGGCTACTCGGAGAGCGAGATCCTGGGAAAGTGCGTGATGGGCACGCTCGTCCCCGAGATCGAGTCGACGGGGCGGGATCTGAGGGGGATGATCGCGGAGATACTCAAAGCGCCTGAGGACTACAGGACGAATGTGAATGAGAACATGAAAAAGAGCGGAGAGCGCGTCTGGATCGCATGGACGAACAGGCCCATCGTCTCTGAGAGCGGGGAGATGGAGATCCTGTGTGTCGGGAATGATATAACAGAGCTCAGGCGCGCGAAGGAGCGTCTCGAATCGATGAACCAGAGGCTTCTCGAGATCATAGAGTTCCTCCCAGATGCGACACTTGTAATAGACGCTGATGGCAGGGTTGTGGCCTGGAACAGGGCGATGGAGGAGATGACAGGAATACAGAAGAGCGAGATTCTCGGGAGGGGAAATTTTGCATATGCCCTGCCCTTCCACGGATGCCGGAGGCCTATGCTCATAGATCTTGTCATGAGATACGATGAGCACATCGCATCCCTCTACGAGCATCTTGAGAGGAGGGGTGATACGCTCTACGCCCATGTCCACGTGCCATCGCTCTACGGTGGCCGCGGTGCATACCTGTGGGTCAAGGCCTCCCCGCTCAGGGACAGCGATGGCAGGATTGTGGGTGCGATCGAGTCGATGAGGGACATCACTGAGCATAGGGTAGCTGAGATGGAACTGATGAGGAGGGATCATCTTCTTGCCGGCTCAGCTCTTGCGATAAACAGCCTTCTCTCGGGAGAGGACTATGAGTCATCTATAAACGAGGCTCTGCAGATCCTGGGGCTCATCTCAGAGGTGGATCGCGTCTACGTCTTCGAGAACCATGAGGGGGATGAGCCAGAGCTATGCATGCGGTTCGAGTGGTGCAGGGATGGTATCAGGAGCAGAATAGACAATCCGATCTTCGGGGGTCTCTCTTACAGCAGGTTCTTCCCGGGATGGTACGAGATCCTCAGCTCTGGCAAGGTCATAAAGGGCCTTGTGCGCGATCTTCCGCCTTCAGTGAGAGAGATCCTCGAGCCGTATGGAGTCCTGTCCATCCTTATCGTTCCTATCACTGTCGGTGGGAGGTTCTGGGGATTCGTCGGATTCGATGATACAA
This sequence comes from Methanothrix sp., assembly GCF_030055635.1. Taxonomy (NCBI): domain Archaea; kingdom Methanobacteriati; phylum Methanobacteriota; class Methanomicrobia; order Methanotrichales; family Methanotrichaceae; genus Methanothrix; species Methanothrix sp. Next base: position 44,537 of record NZ_JASFYM010000011.1, read on the forward strand.
CCTGTGAGAGAGTGTGGACCGATGCCGAGGTCTCGATACTGGTAGCCTCTGCGAGCACCATAGGAGAGGCGGTGGCGAAAAATGATGCCATAGAGCGGATGAGGCTCCTCGAGTCCGCGGTGGTCAACAGCAACGATGCGATCGTAATAGCCGCTCCCGATCCATCTGACGGGATGCCCAAGATCGTTTACGTGAACGATGCGTTCACCAGGATGACGGGATATGCAAGAGAGGAGGTGCTGGGGAGGTATCCGGATTTCCTTGAGGGGCCGGAGACTGAAAGATCGAAGACCCTGGAGATCCTGGAGGCGGTCAGGAAGGAGCAGTCTGTGAACCAGGAGCTCGTCAACTACAGGAAGGATGGCTCCAAGTTCTGGGTCGAGCTGAACATATTCCCTGTGAGGGATCAGAGGGGCGAGGTCACACACTGGGTATCGATACAGAGGGACACGACCGAGAGGAGGCTCGCCGAGGAGCGCCTCCGCTGGAGTGAGCTCCTGATGAGATCGATGACAGAGAGCATACCATTTGGATTCTATGTGCTCGACAGGGCTACGGGGAGGAGCCTTTACCTCAACCACAGGTTCTGCGAGCTTCTGGGCGTTGAGGATCTCGAGGAGGATTTAAGATCTGGAAGGCTGGATGGCAGCGATCTCTTCTCGTGGATAGGCTCAATGCATTCAGAGGCGGGGGATGCTCTCAGAGAGATATACAATCGTGATGACGATGTTGAGATCGAGATCAGAACAGCAGATGGCAGGATGATAAAGGTTTTCGCGACAGATATCAGGGAGAGATACGGCAGGTACTTCGGCAGGCTGGGCATCTTCGAGGACGTGACCCAGGACATAAAGGCTGCTGAGGAGCTCAGAAGAGCTAAGGAGGCTGCTGAGGAGGCGGCGAGATCGAAGGCGGAGTTCCTCGCGAACATGAGCCATGAGATCAGGACACCTCTGAATGCGATCATAGGCATGTCAGGGCTACTCCTGAGAACTAGCGTCACCCCGGAGCAGAGGTCTTATGTCAGCGCGATAGAGAGCAGTGGAAATGCGCTGCTCGAGATGCTCGCTGACATACTGGATCTCTCGAAGATCGAGGAGGGGAAGCTCGAGCTCGACTCAAGCCCGTTCAGCATCATGGAGTGCGTCGAGACATGCGTGGACATCCTCTCTGTAAAAGCAAGCGAGAAGCAGATCGAGCTGGTCTATCTCATAGACGAGGATGTGCCTGAGCTTGTCCTGGGTGATGTCACAAGGGTCAGACAGGTGCTGGTCAACCTTCTGGAGAATGCGATCAAGTTCACCGAGAGAGGAGAGGTCTTCCTGAGGGTGAGCTGCCAGCATATGGATGAGGATCTGTCAGAGCTCCATTTCGCCGTGAGGGATACCGGCATAGGGATTCCTGCGGAGAAGATGGACAGGCTCTTCCAGACATTCAGCCAGGTTGACTCCTCGATTACAAGGAGATACGGCGGTACAGGTCTCGGTCTGGCCATCAGCAAGCATCTTGTTGAGCTGATGGGCGGCAGGATCTGGGCTGAGAGCGTCCCTGGAAAGGGCTCGACCTTCCACTTCACGATAAAGGCAAGGGTCTCAGAGCAACCGCAGGATAGAGGCGATCTGCTGGAGGGATGTCGCGCCCTGCTGATCTACAGAAACGATACTGCGAGGTATGTGCTCAAAACAGTGCTCCTCGCTCACAAGATCGATGTCGTGGATGCGCCCCGTCTCGATGAGTCCATCCTGAAGGAAAAATTCGATTTTGTGCTTGTGGAATCTTCTGACATCAATGATATCGCGAAGATAAAATCTGCTCTGCCAGGCGCACGCATTCTCGCAATCACAGATCTGCTGAAGCCCACAGTCTCGCCAGATACTCCGGCGATCCCGAAGCCTGTGAAGCACTCGCAGCTGATCTCAGCGATGATAAGCACCATCATGGGGGAATCAAAGGAGACGCTTGCACCAGAGGAGTTTGGGAGGAGCGATCTCAGAATCCTTGTCGCTGAGGATAATCCTGTGAACCTGAGGGTGGTGCTCATGATGCTCTCACATCTAGGCTACAGTGCAGACACCGCGCACAACGGGCTTGAGGTTCTCAGGGCCCTCGAGCATCGCGATTACGATCTCGTGCTCATGGACATACAGATGCCTGATATGGATGGCCTGGAGGCGGCCCGCAGGATAAGGGAGATGAAGGGGTATGAGAGGCCGCGTATCGTGGCGATAACTGCCTATGCGCTCGAAGGAGATCGGGAGAGGTGCATCGCAGCGGGAATGAATGATTACATAAGCAAGCCTGTGACGCTGGAGAAGCTGAGGGCTGCGATAGAGAGGGAGGAGGATGTTCTGGATCCCGCGACCCTCTCCGGGCTAAGGGAGCTCCAGGAGCCAGGCGAGCCGGATGTGGTCGCGGAGCTGGGGGCGATATTTCTGAGCAACGCCCCGTCGAGAATCGCATCGATGCACGAGGCTCTTGAGGGAAGTGATCCGGAGGCGCTCCGCAGGGCAGCCCACAGCATGAAGTCGGCCAGCGCAAGCATAGGGGCTCTCCACCTCTCCAGGATCTGCGCGGAGATCGAGGCGCTCGGGCGAGAGGCGAAGCTCGATGAGGTTAAGGGGATGATGAGAGCGCTGGATGCGGAGTTCGAGAGGGTCAGAAGGGAACTGGAGAGGATTGCGGGGTGAGATCTCCTGCCAGCAGAGTTCGGAGTCGCATGTTTTCATATCCTGTGAAGTGAAGGCTCATGGTGCTCTCCTGTCCGCCAGACATCCGTCTGTATGCCTTCTGAGGAGTCTGATGGGATTTTGTCCCATTTGCACCCGAAGTTGCACAACTTGGAGAGATAAGTGACAAATACAACGATCTCGTGAATTCTGGTGGATGACTAAGTATCTGATCATTCTGGGCACAACATCCCACTCTGGAAAGAGCATACTGGTCACAGCCCTCTGCAGGATACTCAAAAACCGCGGGCTTCGCGTCGCTCCGTTCAAGTCGCAGAACATGAGCCTGAACTCGTGGGTGACCTCCTCCGGCGGGGAGATGGGTATTGCCCAGGCGGTGCAGGCATGGGCAGCCGGCCTGGAGCCTTCTGTGCTCATGAACCCCATACTGCTCAAGCCGAAGGGTGACCGCACATCTCAGGTCATAATAATGGGAAGACCGGTGGCAGATAAGTCGGCAGCTGAGTACTATAAGGATATAGAGAGCCTGAAGGGAATCGTCGATTCTGCGATCGAGGAGCTGAGCAGAGATTATGATTACATAATCGTTGAGGGTGCAGGCGGCGCGGCTGAGATAAACCTCTTCGACAGGGATATCGCGAACATATACGTCGCATCCAGGCTCAGAGCCCCCATAATACTCGTGGGGGACATCGAGAGGGGCGGGGTCTTCGCGAGCCTTTATGGAACTGTGAAGCTCCTCCCGCCTGAGATAAGAGATCTCGTGAAGGGATTGGTCATAAACAAGTTCCGCGGGGATCCCACGATACTCCAGCCGGGTATAAAAATGCTCGAGGATATGACCGGCATACCTGTGCTTGGGATTCTCCCCTACTTGGATGTAGAGATACCCTCTGAGGATTCTGTCTCGCTCTCGGACAAGAGGCTCTCGCAAAAGGAGGATGTGCCGGAGATCGCGATCATAAGGCTACCCAGGATATCGAACTTCACAGACTTCGAGCCGCTGGAGCGACACGCCAGGGTCAGATACGTCGATCTCCGGGACGATCTCGGAAGTCCGGATGCTGTTATAATCCCGGGCACGAAGAACACAGTATCGGATCTGGCCGAGATGAGGAGGCACGGTATGGATCGCAGGATCCTCGCCCTGAGAAACGTTCCGATAATCGGCATCTGTGGCGGGTATCAGATTCTGGGGAGGGAGATAATCGACTGCGGGATAGAGGATATCTGCGGATCTGTTCCGGGGCTGGGGCTCATCGATGCTGTGACGCGCTTCGACGCATACGAGAAGAGAACCGTGCAGGTGATAAAGGAGGTCACGGGTGACGGCCCAATACTGGGAAGGATAAAGGGTGAGCGCGTGAGGGGATACGAGATACACATGGGGATCACAGAGTCCAGGGAGGTGAGCGCCTTCGGGGATGACGGTGCTGTCACCAGGGACGGAATGGTGATAGGCACATACCTCCACGGGCTCTTCGAGAACGAGAACTTCAGGAACGCCTTCCTCGATTACCTCTACGAGCGGAGGGGGCTCAGGCGCCAGGAGATCTCGAGCGAAGACGGCTTCGACGTCCTCGCAGAGTCAGTGGAGAGGCATCTCGACATGAAGAGAATACTGGATATGCTGGAGCTTGACGCCTCGACCATTAAATGAGGGCCAGATGGAGATGCAGCACAGATGCATCACGCAATGGTGAAACATGTTCAGGAAGCTGTCATCCGTCGGTTACGCGCTTGAGATGCTCCTCGATCTGTGCACCCCTGTGGATGAGAGAGAGAGGATCCCGATCGAGGACGCGTGCGGGAGGGTTCTCGCATCCGATGCTCTGTCGCCTGAGGACCTGCCGTCGTTCAACAGGGCCGCCATGGATGGATATGCTGTCAGGTCTCATGAGACTAGAGGGGCATCCCAGAGCTCACCAGTCCGGATAACAGAGTACGCCAGGGTGAGAACAGGCGCCGCTCTCCCTGAGGGGTTCGATGCGGTTTCGATGCTTGAGGACTCGTTTTTGCGCGGTAACGTCCTTGAGGTCACAGCCGAGCTCACCCCCTACAGGAACGTCTCCAGGATCGGAGAGGATGTGAGAGCCGGGGATGTGGTTCTCGGCCGAGAGCACATGCTTCGACCACCAGACATTGCGCTCCTCGGGGCGGTCGGCATCGATGAGGTTGAGGTCTTCACCAGACCGCGTGTCGCTGTTATACCAACAGGAGACGAGCTCGTCCCCAGGAGCTGCGTGCCCGCGCCGGGCGAGGCTAGGGAGATCAACAGCCTGATGATATGCAGCTACGTGAAGCTCTGGGGCGGTGAGCCGCAGCTCTCCGGAGTAATACCTGATGACAGGGATGCGATAAAGGAGGCAATAAAGAGCTGTCTGGATGCGGATCTGATACTGATCTCAGGTGGAACCTCTGTCGGCGAAAGAGACTATGCTCCGGGCGTGCTGGAGGAGCTGGGTGAGCTGATGGTTCACGGGATCAGGCTGAGCCCTGGCAGGCCCACAGCCCTGGGCTCCATCAGCGGCACGCCGGTTGTATGCCTTCCGGGATACCCTGTGGCTGCCCTGGCCTCGCTCTACCTGCTTGTGAGGCCTGCGGTAAAGAGGCTCGCACACCTCAGCGATGATGTTCCACGGAGGGATGCGAAGCTATTGAGAAAGATCCCGTCCAGGCCAGGCTACATCACATTCGCAAGGGTCTCGCTCAGGGATGGAACCGCTGATCCTGTCATGATCAGCGGAGCGGGCATACTGAGCTCGGTGGCGCGGGCCGACGGCTTCGTTCTGGTGCCGGAGGACCTGGAGGGGCTGGACGAGGGAGAGCGGGTAGAGGTGCACATCTTCGAGTGAAGGGCCACATCTCTGCATTGAAAAGTGTAGCGTTCGTCTCTCAAATCGTCGGAACTCCTCGTCGTAATGCTTTTCGCGCGTCGACCAGGAGCTCCAAAAGATCAAGTGTTAGATCTCGCTCAGTATTCTCGCCGCCTCCTCTGCGCTCCTGCCTTGATGCACTATTGCGCATATCGCTCTGGTCATGCGCGTCGGATCCCTGTGCTGGAAGACGTTTCTGCCTATGGCGACGCCCTTCGCGCCCGCCTTCATCGCGCCCTCGATCATCTGCAGGAACTCCAGGTCTGTCGCTGTCTTCGGGCCGCCTGCTATGACCACAGGCACCGGACATCCTTCAACAACCTCCCTGAAGCTCTCCGGAGATCCTGTGTAGTTCGTCTTTATGATGTCGGCGCCGAGCTCGGCGCCTGCCCTTGCGGCGTGCGCCACCACGTCCGGAGCGTTCGGGTTTGTTATATCCTTGCCGCGGGGATACATCATCGCGACCAGCGGCATGCCCCAGAAGTCGCACCTCTCCGAGACCATCCCGAGGAAGTGAAGCTGCTCCGCCTCGGTCTCAGAGCCGATATTTATGTGAACGCTCACCGCGTCTGCGCCGAGCTTTATCGCCTCCTCCACCATCGCAACCTGGACCTTGTTGTTCGGATCAGGACCGAGGGATGTGGATGCGGACATGTGGACGATCAGGCCTATATCCCTGCCGTAGCCGCGGTGCCCGTGCCTGACCATGCCCTTCTGCTGCAGCACCGCATTTGCTCCTCCCTTCGCGACCTTATCAACCATCTCAGGCAGGTTCGCAAGCCCCTGTATCGGGCCGACTGATATCCCGTGATCAAGAGGTATTATCACGGTGTTCCCGCTGTCCCTGTCCATGATCCTCTCCATTCGAACGCGTTTACCAATCTCGCTCATAGCGATCTCCTAATGTTAACGTGGTACATGCTAGCAAATAGCATATATAAAAAGATGGCGGTCGCCCATCTGCTGTGCCTTGAAGTGATCAAAAGACGAATAACAAGTAGCCTCGGAGGGTAAGATGGTATTTGTCATAGGTTGAAGGGACCGCCCAGATCATTGAACCCACCATCATGTGACATCGCATGATTTGTGATCTGTCGCGCCTGTGAATGCCGATTCCCGAATGCAATGCTTCAAGTCCACAACCTGGCTCTTAGGCCTCGCCTCTCAACTCGCCCATGACAACCGGCACGCTTGGAGCGAATGGGCTTCTGTAGATGCTTGCCCTCACCTGGAAGATCCTTGGTGCGAACCCCATCGATCTCAGCCTGCTGGCGACCTGGAGGTCCTCAGCGGGGAAGTGATATGCTGCGATCGCTATCTTTCTGCAGCGCATGCTCTCAGCACAGCTCAGGATCTTCAGCGCTGCACCCTCGGCATCGATCTTGACAACATCCGGCATTATCCCGAGCTCCTCGATTAGTCCATCCATGGTATTGACCTGAACTTCATCCCACGATGCGCTCCTCCTGAATATCAGAGAATGAGCGACGGTGCCCTCTGCGAGAAAGAGCCTGCCGGTGCCCTTAAAATCAGACAGAGCCATGCGGAGCGGGACGATGTTGCCCATTCTCTCCGCATTCATCCTGAGAATCTCGTAGTTGCTCGGCTCCGGCTCCACAGCGACCACAAGCCCATCCTTCCCCACCATCCCTGCAGCCCTCAGCGCGAACGATCCGATATGTGCACCAACATCGAAAACCACGTCACCCGGGCGTATCTCCAGGAGATCATATTGCCTGTGCTGGTATACATCCCTTATCATATCAGCATCTCCCTCGGAGAACGGCCGGAATCTGATCTGAGTGCCATCGGGAAGCTCTGCATCCAGCACAATTCGATCCAGTTCCATACATGTACCAGCGAGGCTGAGCGCATAAAACCTCCGCAGGTAAAATTAATTAAGTCAGCCCTGAATTGAGCATGAGGGGTGCCTTATGGAGCTCATGCAGCAAGATTACAGAGAGATGAGGGCGAAGTGGCCGGAGAAGTTCGTCTCGCTGGATAGGGCGTTCAGCCACATACACGCAGGCGACAGGATCTTCATAGGCACCGGCTGTGGCGAGCCTCAGTTCCTGGTCCAGGCGCTCGCCGATTACGTGAGGGAGCATCCGAAGGCCTTCTTCGACACCGAGATACTCCACGTATGGACGCTGGGCGCTGCTCCTTACACAGACATCAAGTTTAAGGAAAACTTCAGGCTGAACACATTCTTCATAGGCAGAAGCACGCGCGATGCTGTGAACAAGGAGCTCGCGGACTACACCCCGATATTCTTCTCAGCGATACCGGATCTGATCTACAGGGGGCGCATACCCATAGATGTCGCGCTCATACAGACGACACCGCCGGATCGGCACGGTTACCTGAACCTGGGGATAAGCGTTGACATCGTGAAGGCCGCTGTGGAGAAGGCATCGGTTGTCATAGCGCAGATAAACTCGAACATGCCCAGGGTTCAGGGAGACGGCTTCATTCACATGGATGACGTGAGCTTTGTGATACCACACGACGAGCCCCTTCTCGAGTACGTGGAGAGCGTGCCGACAGAGCTTGCGCAGCAGATTGGGAGATACGTGGCGAGGATAGTCGAGGACGGATCCACGATCGAGGTCGGCTACGGCATGATACCGAATGCAGTCCTCGCGAACCTGAAGCACAAGAAGCACCTCGGCATTCACACGTCGCTTCTCACAGATGGCTTCATAGAGCTCATGAAGGTGGGGGCGGTCGACAACTCGATGAAGACGATAGACAGGTACAAGACCATAGCCTCATTCTGCATGGGCACGCGGAAGACGTACGAGTACATACACGACAATCCAGCAATAGAGTTCAAGACAATCGATTACACGAACAACCCCCTCATCATAGCAAAGAACCGGAACATGGTATCGATAAACAGCGCGATGGAGGTCGATCTCACAGGCCAGGCCACCGCTGAATCTCTCGGAACATTCTTCCATAGCGGCATTGGGGGACAGGCGGACTTCATGCGCGGCGCCGTCCTCTCGCCCGGAGGCAAGGCGATTCTCGCGCTGCCATCGACCGCTGAGAACGGGAGGATATCGAGGATAGTTCCCATGCTCAGGGAGGGCGCCGGCGTCACGCTGACTAGAGGGGACCTGCATTATGTCGTCACAGAGTATGGAATCGCTTACCTCCACGGCAAGAACGTCAGGGAGCGCGCGATGGATCTCATAGCCCTGGCGCACCCGAAGTTCCGGTTGTGGCTCCTGGAGGAGGCGAAGCGGCTCTCGCTCATCTATCCAGACCAGCAGTTCATACCCGGCGAGAAGGGCGAGTACCCCGAGCATCTGGAGACCTACAGGACGACGAAGACCGGGATCAACATACTCCTCAGGCCTGTGAGGATAACAGACGAGCCGCTCCTGAAGGATTTCTTCTACTCTCTATCAGATGAGACGATGTATCAGAGGTTCGCATCCGCACGCAAGGGCATGAGCCACAAGCAGCTTCAGGATTTTGTTGTCATAGATTACACCAGGGAGATGGTGATCCTCGCTGTGGTCGAGGAGGATGAGAGGGAGGTGGTAGTCGGTCTAGGACAGTACAGCATCGCAGAGGGGACGCATACCGCAGAGGTGGCTATAGTCGTAAGAGATGACTATCAGAGGAAGGGTGTGGGCATGGAGATTCTCTCCTATCTGGTATACCTTGCGAGAAAGCAGGGGCTGTTCTACCTGAACGCTGAGGTCCTGGTGGAGAACCAGGCGGTCCTGAGGATGTTCGAGCGGCTGAACCTCCGGACGGAGAGGAAGCTGGAGGGGGGCGTCTATTCTGTTAAGATATACCTGTAACAACCTGCTAGCCTGAATGTTGGACTGAAAGATGTCGCCATCTGCGTTCAACCCCATGCTGCCAGATAAAATGTCAGTGCAGATCACGATTTGTGGAGCTGGGCATGTGTCATATTGATGGTGAACTCGCCGATGTTCTTTATGTGATCCAGGAACCTCGCGATGCTGCTAGACACCACCATTCTCATCATGATCTCCTCCTGGTTCACCTCTGTTGAGGATCTGGATATCACGGGCTCGAGGTTCCTCATCGCCTCCTCGCGTATCTCCTCGGTCCGCTCTATTATCGAGTTCGCCGTCTCCGTGTTTCTGTTGAGCAGCGCCGATATCGACTCATCTATGAGACCGCTGATTATCGATGAGATCCTCGAGAGCTCCAGAGCCATTTCATCGGGGACTGACATACTGTGCTCGATGACCAGGCTTGCTATGGCGTGTGCATGATCTGCGATCCTCTCCAGGTTGGATGCAGCGAGCGCGTAGTTGAAGGCGGTGATGACATCGATAGAACTCTGAGATAGCGCGCCGGTCCTGAGCATCTCGGTGAACTGGCGTGATACGAGCAGATTGAGTCTGTCCACGTCGTCATCGCGCTGTAACACATCCTGTGCGAGGTTCTTCTTCATCCCTATCAGAGAGTCTATCGCGTCCTGTACCATCGATCTCACGACTGTCCTGAGCCGCCTGAGTGCCCTGTCCGAGGGGAGCTCCTCAGAGTTAAGGAGATCATGAATCAGAACCTTGTTCCCCGTCTCCTCGAGTATCTCAGGACCGATCAGCTTGCTCACGATCTGGTGTAGGTCCCTCTTCTGCTCCGGCGTCATGTAGGGGGAGACCACCTCGATCGTTCTGTACCCTGAAAGATAGCATCCGATGATTTCTCTGATCAAAGCCTCTCCAGACTTCTCCCCGATATCCAGCTTCACCTTCAGGTTCTGGCTCGTCCGCTCAGGCGAGAGTATGAGATCCCCGCTCTCACCCTGTGTGATGTAGATTATGGACCCTGGCTTGATGTTGTTTCTCACAGCCCAGCCCTTCGGGAGTGAGACTATGAACGTCGATTTCCCGGTCCTCTGAACCTTTCTTGTCTCCATGCCGATCAGTTCAAATGCTCTCTCTTCCCTTCGATCATATAAACTATGGACTCGCAGATGTTGCAGATGTGATCCCCGATCCTCTCGAGGTGCCTGTTCACCATGAGCATTGGAATCGTCTGGTCCATGAGGCTCATGTTCTCAGCTGTCATCTTCATGAGCGAATCACGCACCTTGACGTAAAGAGAATCGATCTCGTAATCATGCTTCGTCACATTCCTCGCCATCTCCGGATCCCCTTTCTCGAGGGCCTCCATCGCACCTGACAGCATCTCAACCGCGATGCCGGCCATCCTCGAGATGCCATCCGGAATCTCTATGTGGTCCTTGTCCTTCGTCTGGATCACAGCCCTTGCTATGTCCACTGAGAGATCCCCGGCGCGCTCGAGATCTATACCTATCTTCAGTATGCCTATTATCATCCTCAGGTCCTTCGCCATCGGCTGCTGAAGTGCCAGGAGCTCCATGCACTTGCTCTCCAGCTTCACGCTCAGATCGTCGACCGCGTAGTCCCCCTGAACGACCTCCCTGGCCAGGATGGCATCGTTCCTGCAGAGCGCATCCACAGATCTCTCTATCGAGGAGGAGACGAGAGCTGACAGCTCCTCGGTCATCGCTCTGAGCGTCTCCAGATCTCTGTGGTATTTCTCTCTGTACGGACTCACAACCCCCACCCCCCAAACTCAACCAAACCTTCCGGTGATGTAATCCTCCGTGCTCCTCTCCCTGGGATTCTCGAAGATCTGCTTCGTCTCCCCGAACTCTATCATCTCTCCCATGTAGAAGTAGGCGGTGTAATCAGAGACCCTCGCGGCCTGCTGCATGTTATGCGTCACTATTATCTGTGTGTACCTGCCCCTGAGAGATTCCATGAGACCCTCTATGCGTGCAGTCGATATCGGATCGAGCGCGCTGCACGGCTCGTCGAATAGAATGACCTCAGGCTTCATGGCCAGCGCCCTTGCTATGCAGAGCCTCTGCTGCTGCCCACCGCTCAGGCCCATGGCCGGCTGATCGAGCCTGTCCTGCACCTCCTCCCAGAGCGCGGCGTCCTTCAGGCTCTGCTCCACGATCCTGTCGATATTCCTGTAGCCGTGAATCCTCGGGCCGTATGCAACGTTATCGTAGATCGACATCGGGAAGGGGTTCGGCTTCTGAAATACCATGCCTATCTTCTTTCTGAGAGAGACGACATCCATGTCCTTATCGTATATGTTCTTTCCATCGTACAGGATCTCCCCCTCGATTCTGACGCCTGCTATGAGATCGTTCATCCTGTTGATGCACCTGATGAATGTCGATTTTCCGCATCCGGATGGACCTATGAGGGCTGTTATCCTGTTCTCAGGAATCCCCAGGGTTATGTTCTTCAGAGCCTGCTTACTTCCATACCAGAGCGATAGGTTCCTCGACTCTATCTTGAACAAGCAAGATACCTCCTGCCGCCCACGGCTCGCGCTGAGCGGAACAGGCACACTGACCGCATTGGACATCGGGTGATCTCCTGTGTCAAATGGAGATACTGGGCTTCTGGGATCTATTTATATTTTCTCAGGTTTACATGCCGACAGTCAATCACGCTCAGCGGGGCACCGGAACCAGATCGAGAACCCTGGTTCCTGCGCCTGGCCGGATACCAGCGATATCTAGCGCCTTCCGTCTGAATGATCCCCGTGCAGTAGATACATCTGCAGGGATCGATGCAGCCGTGAGCTGGCCCGAAACCGCAGCGCCTCTGAGGCCCAGCCGCGCATGCACGCTGCGGTTTTGGGGCAGCATTCGATCATGCTTCTGAGGAAATGAACAACCGTATCGCTGTGATCAGGGGACCAGTCTCCGCCGGTCTCTCGGAAAGAGCACCGCATCCCTGATGTTCTCAAGCCCTAGCATCGTCTGGACGAGGCGCGCCAGGCCCAGGCCCCATCCAGCATGCGGCGGCATTCCGTACCTGAATGGCTTGAGATAGAACTCGAAGCTCTCCGGGTTCAGCCCCTTCTCCTTTATCCTTCTGACAAGCAGATCGTAATCATGGACACGCTGCGCCCCGCTCGCGAGCTCCATCGACGGATGCATCAGATCGAAACCCTTGCATATCTCAGGCCTATCCTCATATGGCTGTGTGTAGTACGGCTTCACAGAGCTCGGCCAGTCTGTAAGGAAGTAGTGCTCTCCTATAACAGATCCGAGGTAGTGCTCTGTCTCAGTATCTATGTCATCGCCCCATTCCATGCTCTTCCTTCCGGACTCGCTTGCCATCTCAAGTGCCTCTGTGTATGTGATCCTGCGGAAGGGGGTCCTGGGCACATCCAGCTCCACTCCGAGTATGCGGAGTTCCCTCTCGCAGCTCTCCGAGACGTATCTGTAGGCCGAAGAAACAGCGTTCTCCAGGAGCGACATCACATCCTCGTGATCCGCGTAGCTCACCTCAACATCCACCGATATCGCCTCGTTGAGGTGTCTCCTTGTGTCATGCTCCTCCGCGCGGAATATCGGACCTATCTCGAAGACCCTGTCTAGGCCTGTGGCCATCAGCATCTGCTTGTAGAGCTGAGGGCTCTGGTTCAGGAACGCCTCCCGCTCGAAGTAGCTTATCGGGAAGAGCGCTGTGCCCCCCTCAGTCGCGGTCGCCACGATCTTTGGCGTGCAGACCTCGATGAACCCGTTCTCGTAGAAGGTGTTCCTCAGGCTTCTCATAACAGCCGACTCTATCTTGAAGACCGCCATGGACGCGGGTCTTCTCAGATCGAGGAACCTGGCATCCAGCCTGGTATCGAGCTCCGCGCCGACCTTGCCAGTGGGATCGAGCGGGAGGGGCGAATCCGCTCTTGAGAGCACCTCCACAGCATCAGGAAGAATCTCGAAGCCGTTCGGCGCCTTGGGCTCAGACTTGACCCTGCCGCGAACGAGAACCACGCTCTCCCTGCTCACCCCGCGCACCGTCTCAACAAGCTTCCTGTCAGCCCTCTTCGTGAGAACCGTCACCTGCGCGAGCCCCTCTCTGTCCCTCAGCACGAGAAAGCATATACCACCCAGATCCCTGATCTCGTGGACATGTCCTGCGAGCGTGACCTCTGATCCGTCCATCTCGGGACCGATCTCACCGGAATAATGAGTTCTGAGAATCAATGGAATCTCACCCTTCGAAAGATTGGCTCCGGGTATAAAAGCAGTCCGGAATGGTGGATGCTCATGGATCGGTGCATCCAGGCCCGAGCGCGATCTCCAGAAGCACCTTCGCCCATCTGAGCTTCTTCGACTTTCTCGGCGTGACGCTCTGATCATCAAGATCGAACCCGATCAGTTTGATGCTTTTGGGCATGAGCTCCAGCGCCAGAAACACGGCCCTGTCGCCATCGGTGAATCCCCCGAAGTTGTGGACGTTCTTCAGTGGAGATGACTGTGTCGTTCCAAGAACCCGCCTCAGATGGGGCACGTGCTCCTTCAGCTTGTCGATGTTATCCCCGTGCGCGTGCACCACAACTGCAGAGCCGCGGCGATTGGATTCGATTATATCGGGGATGCATCCATCGAGATCTGTCACTATGATGTCGGGGATCAGACCATGCTCGAGAAGCACTGAGGTGGCGCCGTCTGCTGCCACAACAGCATCAGACGGTTTTATTTTTTTGACCTCATCTCTCAGGCGGGGAGCGTTGCCGCAGACCACCACATCCCTGCCTCGGATGGTATCCTGGAGCTCGCTCAGTGTGATCCGCTCAATTGATTCAAGAAGAGATGAGAGAACATATGCTGCCTCCTCATCCCTGGATCTGGAAAATCCGAAGTCCTCCAGGATCCTCTTGTACATTATCTCCCAGTCCTCGAAGCGCATCTCTGCTCATTTGGGCACAGGAGCAAAAAACCTTCTGCTGAGAATCAGAGAAACAGCACAGTTGCTCAGAATAAAACAGAAATGATAGGGATGGATCCCTATCTATGCCCACGCCTTGAAGGGCGGGTTCACATTAGTCGGTCCGTACATGCCGGCCCTGGCCTTCGAGAGGCAGGAGCAGTCGAATATGCCAGTAGCGTCCGATCCGAAGCCATACTTTCCGCGTGGGACATCAGCCCAGCCGCCAGAGCAGCACGGGAGCCAGTCCTCGCTCTTCTGGGTGAGCTTGTACGGCACGTTCAGGGTCATGTTCTTTGTTATGTCGTATGTGCCGAAGTAGTCCTCATCGATCTCGATCGCGGGATTCTTGTACGCTCTTAATTCGCTAAACCAACTGCTCTTGTAGTCCGGGTACGCCGGGAAACCAGGCACGGATGCGTAGTCACCTGCGGCCTGGAGCACTCCGAAGTGGACCTTGCCGTTGTCGACATGCTCGTTGATCTTCATCTGTGTGTAACCTACTCCCTCCAAGAAGGGATCGTACTCTTTGAAGTACTTCTCCTTGGCCAGGACCTCAAGCTCCTTGTCTATGCCGTGAGCGTACTCGACCTCATGGTGCATCGAGGTTCCAGCGCGGTAGTTCTTTATCCAGGTCTTCTCCTTGAGCAGCGAGTCGAAGACGAGCGGGTTCACAGCGTAGTATCCTGCGCCGATCGCGAACTGGTACGGCGAGTAGACCATCACGTTGTCCTCCTTCACGGAGATGCACGAGACGTTCTCATCGACCCAGTTGGCTTCTATTGGGTGGGTGTTCTTGTTGAGCTCCTGCGTGAACATCACGAACTCGTTGTCTATGGAGCCAGAGCCATGGACGTAGTCCTTAAAGGCGAGCGCGCCGGCCTTAGCATACCTGTATGTCATGAAGTAGCCGCTGCCCTGGACGTCCTGCTCGAAGTTGAAGGTCACATTCTTCTCTGCAACCTCATATGGTGCTGGCTTAAAAGGATCTTTTCCGTATTCATATGGCTGCAAAACCTCTGCTACCTTCGCTGAGGACATCCCTATAATAACCATAACTGCAAGCAGCAGTACAACTCTCTTCAAATCTTTCCCTCCATCCAAATTCGATACAGACTGAAACTGTTATCTTTTCTGTGAATCTCCTATTTTAATCTGTTGATCGAAACAACGCCGGAAGCGCCCCAGCAGAGCACAGGAACATTCTAAGATCTCGCATTGAGATGCTGATGGCCACAGAGATCTCAAGCATCCTTTAATGCCTGCCGCAATTCACCGGCTGGTCTCCACAGCGCATCAAATCGCCTGCACTCACGATGCTGTTCCCCTCGGAATCCTGAAGCGCAGCAGCGCAGCCACGCCACCCAGCGCATCCAGCCTCTCTCCGGGCTCGAACTCTGAGCTGAATATCACGACCCTGCCGCGTCCGCCTGCGACATCTCTTATCAGGCTCTCCATCTCGCCTCTGCGCACCAGACTGTCGACGATCATGAGCGTCTCGATCGCCCCGTAGTTCGCGGCCTCCCTGACCTCCCTGATGCCATATGCTGCCCTTCCATCTGTCGCTATCTCCTTCATCAGATCGTCCATCAGCCTGGTCTCGCGCGAGATCCTGCTCGCCTCGACGATCCTGTCGACCGTTCCCCTCCTCAGAACCTCCTGGAATCCTGATCTTCCTGTCGAGGAGACATCATCCATGGTGAGCCGTTTCAGGAGATCCGGATGTCTCGACTCCATAACCTTCCTGAGATCCTCCTTCGTGAACCCCGGACCTGCCAGGACGACATAAGCGTCATCGCCCGCTGAGTTCGCAATCTGATCCGCGACCTCTCTGAGAAAATCATCCCTCACGCCTGCTCCTGAGCCCTTACCGCTCCCGCCCCTGATCTCCGCCACTGTCTGCACTCCGAACTGCCGAAGAACGCCTATCGTGGCCTCCCCCTCCTCGACGAGGGCCAGGACGACCCGCGGGCGGTTCGATTCCGCAACAGCCTCCTCGATCCTCTGAAGCTCGTCAGGTCGCCATCTCTTTATTATCGATAGCTCCGATCCGGCCTCGATGTTCAGCGTGTGATACGATCCCACATCGACCCCTGACTTTATCACCCCGTGGATCCTGAGCCAGTTGGAGTATGTGTGGAACTCCACAGCCTCGACGGAGATGCCGAGCCTCACGGTCCTCCTCTCGGCCTTCTCCGGCCGGAGCTTGTCTGTGGCGCCTGAGATCTTGCGCTGCGTTGTGGCGAACACCAGATCTCCAGGAGATACGAGGTGCTTCAGGTGCCAGAGATCGTCAAGGCTCTCAGCAACGAGCGAGATCTCGCCCTCATCACCGCGAAGGTTTCTTTTTATGACGCGCATAACCAGGTAGATCAAATAGCATCGATTCCATCGCCTGAATCCAGCAGCTGGATCTGACAGCCTGCGCAGCGAGCCCTGAGCCCGTCTGCGTACAGATCGAAGCCACGCAGCAGGCCTGAATGGAGAGGATCACTTTTTGAGCTTCGCCAGTATCTCCTCGACCTCCTTGTAGCCTTCTTTATACAGCTCCTCCTCGCGCGGCTCAAGCTCCTTCAGAAGCCTCAGGAACTCGCCGGCGTGCACGACCTCCTCATCAGCGATGTCGACGAGCACAGCCTTCGCGCGATCGTCATCTGTGGACTCTGCGAGCTGCATGTAGAGCTGTATAGCCTCATACTCAGCCGCGATGACATACCTTATCGCCCTCACAAGCTCCTGCTTGGTCAGCATGCGATCGCTGGCCATGCCCGCAAACGGTGTTGCAAACTCAGGCATCGAAAATCACCAATCTCTTTTTGGGGGATGGGCTGAAATAGTTGTCGGGAAAGAGGAGAAGCGGCGCGAAGATCACAGGCAGCCATCTTCGCATGTATTCATGATATAAATTTTATTAAAAACCATAGTATGAATAGTTCTGAGTGTCGTTTCATTTGGACGTATCCAAGAAAGAAATAAATATAGACTCAGTTACTTTATAACTATCCAATATGATATGACATGGCCATTAATGGCCAGTGAGAGATAAACTACGAAGGATGGCGATGCCGCAGCAACCATAGGAGGAGGAAAATTGGTCAAGCGCTATGAAACAAAATTCAGGACCCAAAGAGAAGAGCGGTCGAGTTTAGATGCACTCCCATCCGATATCAGGGAGACCTATCAGGATATTATAAAACATCACAGCCAGCTCCTGGAACTGCTTGCTCAGGAGTA
The DNA here is from genome assembly GCF_030055635.1 of Methanothrix sp. NCBI lineage: Archaea > Methanobacteriati > Methanobacteriota > Methanomicrobia > Methanotrichales > Methanotrichaceae > Methanothrix > Methanothrix sp. The sequence continues at coordinate 62,096 of NZ_JASFYM010000011.1, forward strand.
ATCGTATAGGGTTCTCTGCACAGTCGCCCACCAGCGCCTGCTCTTTTTCTTAAGCCATCGCTTGATATCTTCAACATCACATTCATGATCCGAATTGGAAATTTTATGAAGAAGCTGATGAATCTCCTCCTCGTCCTGTTTTCCTATCCAGTACCTATAGATTCTTAGAATCATTGCTGCTAGGACAAAAGCGGTTCTTTTATTTCCATCATAAAATGGATGCAGCCGAGACATGTAGAGAGCCCAGGCGGCCTTTTCGAACACGTCATCAGCACCATTTATCTTATCTAATATATAATCAATTGTGCCTTCATCTCTTATACCACTTACCTCACCACCCCTTCTTATCAGATCTTCGTGGATTATTATAATTATCCCTTTTTTGAGATCGAATGCCATGGCATGGACTTTATCCATATCGAACAATCAGCTCATAAAATCTTCCATATCCGATGCCGATTCCCTCAAACGCCATTCAGTGATCGAAGCCCACGAACAGCAATTGATTCTTATGCTTCGGCACACTCCCATGTAGCCCGTCAAAGTATCAGGTTGTGGGATGCTCGCGATTTGTTTATAAAGAGACGCCTCCAGATTCTACCATCGCATAGATGCATGTAAGAGATTGCAGGTAAGAGAGATGCCAGAAGTGATATCATTCGATATGGACGGGACTCTGGTGAGCCCGAGGTACGTTGACAGGGTGTGGATGGAGGGGATCCCGGAGCTTTACGCGAAGCGTCACGGCGTGGATCCGGACAATGCAAAGGAGATCGTCATCGGAGAGTATCTTAAGATCGGAAGCGACAGGCTTGAGTGGTACGATCTCGGGTACTGGCTGGAGAAGTTCGATCTCAAGATCGATAAGTATGAGCTCCTCGAGATGTACAGATCTGAGATAGAGATATATCCAGAGGTGGAGGAGGTCCTCGATTCTCTGAGAGATTCGGGCTATGAGCTCATAGTCACATCCAACGCAGCTAGGGAGTTCATAGAGATGGAGCTCGACGGGCTGATGGACAGGTTCAGCAGGGTATTCTCAGTGACCTCGGATTTCAGGGATGTTAAGAAGTCGCCCCGCTCGTACATTCTGGTCTGCAGGGCTCTAGGAAGAAAACCCCTGGAGGTTCTCCACATCGGGGATCACTACGTTTACGATTACGAGGCGCCGATCGAGGCAGGCCTGGACGCCCTCTTCCTAGACAGAAAGGGAAACAGAAGCGGCCCTGAGGTCGTGGGAGACCTGAGAGAGGCTGCTGACAGGATACTGAACGGGATGTAAACGGCGCTGATCCATCGATCTGGTGCCACCGTAGATAGTATGGAAAAATCAAAAGGATTGCGATTGTTAGATTCATAGAGCTTTTGCACAACAAAGCGATTTGGAGGGTACAATGAAGAAGAACAGCAGACTCATTCTCGCTCTGGATGTTGCGTCCAGGGATAAGGCGTACAGCATAGCCTCAGATACAGAGGGGATCTTCGATGCGATCAAGGTCGGGTATCCGCTGGTGCTCTCGGCAGGTCTCTCTGTCATAAAAGATCTCTCGGGCATCTCCCCCATCATAGCGGACCTGAAGATCGCGGATATCCCGAACACAAACCGCCTGATATGCGATCGCCTCTTCAGCGCGGGCGCTCAGGGGGTCATAGCGCATGCATTCACAGGAAGGGACAGCCTTGAGGCCTGCGTGGATGTGGCTAAGGGATATAACGGCGAGCTGTACGCGGTGACAGAGATGAGCCATCCGGGAGCGCTGGAGTTCATGGCTCCTGTCGCGGAGAGGATGGTCGTGCTCGCTCTCGAGGTGGGGGCATCAGGAATAGTGGCGCCTGCCACAAGGCCTGAGCGGCTAAAAGCTCTCAGGAGAACTGCAGGAGGCCTCACGATAATCTCCCCCGGCGTCGGGGCACAGGGTGGATCCCTGAGAGATGCGCTCGATGCAGGCGCTGATTACGCGATTGTGGGCAGATCCGTGTACGAGAGCAGCAATCCCAGGGCAGCGGCCGAGGCATTGCTCGATCTCATAAGATAGTGCAAGTCAATATCAGAACAAGCATCAGGACGCCATATCACTCATGTGACGAATAGACACATGCTGCTGAATCAGCAGAGCGGCATAACAGAGTGGCATGCAGGAGAATGCCCGGAGAACAGTCTACCGTATCATTGAAATCCGCATCGCTCAACCCTTCAGTGAGTTACCAGCATCTGAGAACTCAGCACTACATTATTAAATCTGAGACTGAGATTCACATCACATGATAGAGGTTGCGACCACCAGGGGCAGTGAGGTGGTGGATATCACCCCGCACGTGCATAGGGCCGTCAGGGAGAGCGGTGTGATCGACGGCATCTGTCTCGTGTACACACTTCACACAACAACCGCTGTGATAGTTAACGAGGCGGAGAGCGGTCTTTTGATGGATATCATCGATAAGATAAAGGAGATCGTGCCGGCTGCGGGGTATAAGCATGGTGAGAACGGCCCGGCACATCTTCAGGCGTCGATACTGGGCAGCAGCGTTGTTCTTCCCGTTGAGAACGGCATGCCTATTCTTGGAACATGGCAGAGGGTTCTCTTTGTGGAGCTGGACGGCCCGAGGCGCAGGCGCATCGGCGTGAAGGTGATCGGAAACCAGGGGGCTTGAGTAGAGGGGAAACATGGCGTTTCTTCATTCTGAAGAGATGATCTCCAGATGAAGACTCGCGGGATTCAGACATGAGAGCACTTCTCTTCGATCCATACTGCGGCGCCTCGGGCGACATGATACTCGGGGCGCTCATCGACCTAGGCGCAGATATAGGATCTGTCCGATCTGCTGTGGAATCCGTCGGATGCAGGCTAGAGGTGAGCGAGCGCAGGTTCGACCACATCAGAGCCCTGCGTGTCAAGATACTCTCTGATACATCCTTCCGCTCGCTGGATGAGGCCAGGGACATACTGAGGGCATCAGCGCTCTCACCGCGAGCGCTCGAGAGGGCATTGGGGGTTCTGGACATAATGGCATCCGCGGAATCGAAGGTTCATGGTGTTGAGAGGGAGAACGCGAGGTTCCACGAGATGGGGTCGCTGGATGCGCTCGCTGATATCGCTGGATCCTCTGCGGCGATCGAGTCCCTCAATGTGAAACGGATCCTCTCAATCGCACCATCTGTCGGAGGCGGGATCACGGATACATCCCACGGGATGCTTCCTGTCCCGGCGCCCGCAACCCTGGAGATACTCCGCTCCCAGAGGATACCATGGCGCGGAGGGCCTGTCTCTAATGAGCTTCTCACACCAACAGGCGCAGCGATTCTTGCCGCATCGGTCGATGAGTTCCTGGAGCACCACCCTGAGATCGTAGCAGATCGCGTGGGATACGGCGCAGGCTCCAGGGACATAGGTATGCCGAATCTGCTGAGGGCGATTCTTGGAGAGGTTCCGCACCGCATGAAACACGATCGTGTTGTCCAGATAGAGACCAACGTGGATGATGTGACAGGCGAGATACTCGGAAGTCTCATCGAAATGCTCATGAAAGAGGGAGCTCTCGATGTCACTGTTGTGCCGGCTCTAATGAAGAAGGGCAGGAGCGGAAGCGTGATATCGATCATCTCAAGGGAGGACGATGCGAATAGGCTCTCCGCGGTTCTGATGAGGGAGACCGGCAGCCTCGGGGTCAGGGTATTCCCTGCGCTTCACAGGCTGATCGCAGAGCGCAGGATCGAGAGCGTCGAGGTCATGGGCAGATCGGTGCCTGTGAAGATCGGATCCATCGGAGAGGAGATCATAAGCGTGAAGCCAGAGCATGATGTCTGCAGGCGTATCGCAGAGGAGCTGGACATCCCTGTTAAAGATATCATCGGGATCGCCTCCGAGAAGGGATGGAGGCTTGCAGGTCGCAAGATTGATTAGGTCTCATGGAAGCGCTGATACCATGAATCTCAACTCCTCCCGAAGTCTCTACGAGCGCGCGAAGAGGCTGATGCCCGGCGGCGTCAGCAGCCCGGTCAGGGCGATAAGGCCCTGTCCGTTTTACGTTAAAAGGGCAGAGGGGCCGTACCTCTGGGACGAGGACGGCAACAGGTTCATCGACTACTGTCTTGCATACGGCCCTATGATTCTCGGGCACAGGAACCCGGAAGTGATGAGAAGGGTCGTGGAGCAGATGGAGCGTGGCTGGCTCTACGGCACGCCCACAGCGCTGGAGGTCGAGCTCGCGGAGCGCATAATCTCTCATTATCCGTCCATGGATATGATCAGGTTCGTCAGCACAGGCTCAGAGGCGACGATGGCAGCCCTGAGAATCGCCCGCGGTTTCACCGGGAAGGATAGGATCGTTAAGATCGAGGGCGGATTTCACGGCGCTCACGACTCTGTTCTCGTCAAGGCGGGATCCGGGGCCACGACCATCGGCGTTCCGGACTCAAAGGGGGTGCCCGCGGATACTGCAAGGAACACCGTACTGGTTCCGTACAACGATCTCCAGGCGATGGAGGACGCCCTGAAAAAAGATGATGTGGCAGCTGTGATAATGGAGCCGGTTCTGGGCAACATAGGGCCGGTGCTGCCGGTGGCTGGCTACCTTGAGGGTGTGAGGAAAATAACGAGGGAGCATGACGCACTTCTGATATTCGACGAGGTCATAACAGGCTTCAGGCTCGCGCTCGGCGGTGCCCAGAGCTACTACGGAGTGAGGGCAGACATCACCACGCTCGGGAAGATAATAGGCGGGGGGTTCCCGATAGGCGCTGTCGGCGGACGCCGGGAGATCATGGAGAACGTGGCACCGCAGGGCGGCATCTATCAGGCCGGGACGTTCAACGGATCGCCTGTCTCGATGGCAGCAGGCCTTGCGACCCTGGACATACTTGAGAGCGGCGTTCTCGATAGAATCAACAGGATGGGCTCTTACCTGCGGAAGGGCCTCTCGGATATCGTTGAGGATCTGAGGCTGGGGTACAGCGTGTCAGGCATAGCCTCGATGTTCAAGGTCTTCTTCGGACCGCTTCCCAGAAATTACTCAGAGGCGCTGAGATGTGATAAGGATGGATACCTGAGATTCTTCTGGAGGATGCTGGAGGCCGGAATATTCCTCACGCCCAGTCAGTATGAGACTGATTTCATATCAGCATCTCATGATAAGGAGATCATCGATAAGACGCTGGAGGCGTTCAAGCTATACCTGAAAGACTGAGAGTTGGGACTCGCGGCAGCCCCCTGGCGCTGCGGCAGACGGAGATTGTTGTCAAGCGTCTGATGGAGCACGGTGCAGAGCCGGAGATTGTGACGGTCAGGACGAGCGGAGATCTCTTTCTCGACAGACCGCTGCACATGATCTCCGGGCAGGGTCTCTTCGTGAGGGAGATTGACGAGCGGATGCTCTCGGGCGAGATCGATCTCGCGGTGCACAGCATGAAGGACCTGCCCAGCAGGCGGCCTGAGAGGCTCAGGATAGCTGCGATACTTGAGAGGGACTCGCCCTGCGATATCCTGCTCACCAGAGACGGCTCAGGCCTCGAGGATCTCAGAGGTGGTGCGGTCATAGGCACATCAAGCATGAGGAGGGCGGCGCAGCTGAGAAGAGCCAGGCCTGATCTGGTAGTAAGAAGCCTCCGCGGGAACCTCCAGACCAGGCTCAGGAAGCTGCATGCGGGCGAGTACGATGGCATAGTCATAGCCGAGGCAGGGGTTCAGCGCATGGGATATGATCTCAGCTACAGGGTGCTGGATCCAGGGTTCTTCGTCCCGTCTCCGAACCAGGGGACGATAGCTGTTGTCTCAATCGCCGGCACAGAGGGCGATGCGCTGGCGAGCCTGATAGATCACAGGCCCTCAAGAGAGGAGACTATGGTCGAGCGGAGGATAATGGAGGTCGTCGGTGGCGGATGTCTGGTGCCGATGGCTGTGTTTGCCCGCCATCTCGGAGAGAGGATACATGTCACAGCAGAGATACTCTCGAGGGATGGGGAGAGGTTTGTGAGGCTTGAGGATACCGTACCCAGGGACGATCTGGAGAGCGCGGAGAGGATCGGGAGGCGCCTACTGGAGATGGGCGGCGATGAGCTTGTGAGGGAGGCTGTACAGATTGAGCGGTGATGCTGGAAAGGTGTATCTGGTCGGCGCTGGGCCGGGCGATCCGGAGCTGATAACCGTCAAGGGCCTCAGGCTGCTCAGGGAGGCTGATGTTGTGCTGCACGACCGGCTTCTGAACGATGAGCTTTTAAGGGATCTCAGGGCTGAGATCATCGACGTCGGAAAGGCCCCTGGCAGACACAAGCTCTCGCAGGAGGAGATCAACGAGCTCCTAATAAAAAAAGCCCGCGAGGGCAAGATCGTTGTCAGGCTCAAGGGCGGCGATCCCTATCTCTTCGGCCGCGGGGGAGAGGAGGCGCTTGCCCTCAGGGAGGCTGGCATACCCTTTGAGGTCGTGCCTGGTGTGACATCTGCGATAGCGGCTCCAGCTCTAGCCGGCATACCTGTGACCCACCGCGGTGTCTCTACTGCGTTTACAGTTGTTACAGGGCATGAAGAGCCTGGCAAGGAGAAGGAACTGGACTGGCACGCTCTGGCGAGGCTCGGGGGCACTCTTGTCGTCCTGATGGGCGTTGGCAGGATCAGGGAGAACACAACGATGCTGATTGATGGAGGATTGAGCCCGCAGACGCCCGCGGCGCTGATAGAGCGCGGGAGCTGGCCTGATCAGAGGTGTGTCAGGGGGACTCTTGGGGACATAGCGGAGCGTGCATCTTCTTTTAGAGTGAAATCGCCCGCGGTACTGATTGTGGGGGATGTTGTCAATCTCGAGAAACATCTCGGCAGGAGGAGAATCGCGATCCTTCGTGCTGAAGGCCAGCTGGATGGGTCTGTGAGGCTCGCGGAGAGATACGGTTTCATTCCCGTCGCAGCTCCATCGATCTCCCTCAGAGCTCTGGATCTTCCCCCCGACATAAAGGAGAAGATAGAGAGAGTGGATTGCGTGGTCTTCACGAGCTCAAACGGTGTGGATATCATCTCAAGGAGCGGGCTCCTGGATCTGATCCAGAAGAAGCGCGTCGCTGCCATAGGCCCGAAGACCGCCCGGGCCCTCACAGATAAGGGCGTGAATGTCGATGTTATCCCCGATGAGTACAGCTCTGCAGGTCTCGTAGAGGCCCTCAGAGGGATAAGAAAGGTTCTGCTCCTCAGGAGCGCTCAGGGATCACCTGCGCTGCTCGATGGGTTGCTCTCCGCTGGGGCCGAGGTCGAGGACGTGCCGGTGTACGAGGTTACAGGCTCCGGGGACGAGAGGCTGGACGATCTCATAAGAAGAGCGGAGCTCATAGACGTCTTCGCTTTCACCAGCGGATCGACTGCGAGATACCTGATGAGAAGAGCTGGGGAGCTCGGGATGGAGGATCATCTCAGGAAGGCCCTGGACTCTGCGCTTGTCGTCGCCATCGGCCCCCCGACGGCTTCTGTTCTCAGGGAGCTCGGAGTGAGGGTTGATCTCATACCTGAGAGATACACTTTCGAAGGGATGCTCGAGGCTGCCAGAAAGGAGATCGGGGTGAGACCCTGATAATAATCTCGAAGATTCTCGCGGACAGAGCGACCGTCTGGGATGCGATCAGAGCTGCGGATCAGCCGTGCGAGAGCCTGCCGCCTGATCTGGTGAGATTTTCAGGAGAATCGAGACCTGTTGTGATATGGAATCTGACCCGCAAATGCAACCTGAGGTGCGCCCACTGCTACATAGATGCGAATGATGAGATGACGGATGAGCTCTCGCTCGATGAGGGTATAAGACTGATAGATGAGCTCTCGTCCCTTAAAATCCCGATGCTGATACTCACAGGCGGCGAGCCGCTCATGAGCAGGAACTTCTGGGCGTATGCGTTCCACGCCAGGGAGAGGGGTTTGAGGTGTGCGATATCCACAAACGGCACCCTGATAACTCCGGAGGTCGCCCTTCTTCTCAGGGAGGCAGGAATAAGATACGTCGGGGTGAGCCTGGACTCGTCATCTCCCGATGTCCACGACCGGTTCAGGGGCATCCCCGGCGCTCATTCCAGAGCGGTTCAGGGGCTGATCAACGCGAGGGATGCTGGGCTCAAGACAGGTCTCAGGGTCACGCTCACCAGGGACAACTGGTATGACATCCCAGCGCTGCTGAAGCTCGCTCTGGATCTGGAGATCCCCAGGTTCTGCATGTACCATCTCGTTCCGACCGGCCGGGGAAGAGGCCTCGCTGAGAGGGATGTCACGCCAGAGCAGAGGAGATCTGTGATACGTCTGCTCATGGAGGCTGCGCTGGAGCTGAGCGACAGAGAGATCGAGATACTGACGACAGACTCGCCGATAGATGGCGCCTACCTCCTGGAGGTGCTGAAGAGCGATCCGGAGAGGCTGGAGAGGGCGAGGATGCTTCTCATGAGCGCTGGCGGGTGCAGCGCTGGCTCCAAGGTCGCGAACATCTCTCCCAGAGGCGATGTTCATCCGTGCCAGTTCATGCCTCATATAGTTGCAGGCAATGTGAGGGAGAGATCCTTCAGGGATATCTGGATAGACAATCCATCACAGGAGCTTCTCCTGATCAGAAACTCCAGAAGGCACCTCAAGGGGGCATGTGGAAGCTGCAGCTACAGCGAGCTCTGCGGTGGATGCAGGCAGAAGGCGTTCTACTACAAGGGAGACATCCTCGAGACGGATCCCACATGCATGCTCGAGCATGTCACGATTGCTGGTGCTGAACGCTGACCTCCGGCTGCATGCTGTGACTCTCCACAGCGCCAGCCGTCCGGGGCTGTTCCGCTTACGTACAGACCGGGGATCACCGGGTGCAGGCGAAACTTTGAATATTTTCTCATATCAGTGTACCACCATGGCGAGGGGTCGTGGCGCGGTGAACCCGACGCGGGCGAATACCGCGACATCCCGGGGTTCTGCAGGAGCGCCACGATTGATGATATGTGAAAGCATAGCCATGTTCTCACGCCCGGGCGGTACGTTGGCGCTGAGGTCCATGACGAATAGGATGAGCCGTTTGAGGAGCTGATGCAGCGGCTTGTGGCGCAGCTCAGAGAGCAGCAGGCAGAGGCCCGAAGGCTGGACGCTGTGATCGCGGCGAACCTTCAGGAACTTGGTTTCTGGGGCGCGGAGAGATAAGACCGGAAGAACTGCGTGCGCTGGTCCTAACACCATGTGGCGGAACGGAACTCACCAACAAGGCGGCGGAGCTGTGCCGGATCAGCGGTCCCCACGCATATCGCCTGCTGGATCCCATGACGGATCAAGGACATTTGAGCCGGGAAGGTGGCCGCGGCCGTGGTGTCGCATACGTCATGAGGGTGAAATGAACACCAGAAATGCACGGATTTGGACGGGAAATGCACGCATGCATTTATTTGCACAGGATGTGCATTTTCGATTCGAGACAACATTGTCCATAAAGGAAGCCGAACCGGCAGGGCTGGATGAGGCAATCCGGGAAAACCAGGTGGAGCTGTGCCATGACCCTTAGCGAGCTGTTGAGCGCCAAACGTGAAGAGATCCTGCGCATCTGCGAGAAATACGGGGCGCGCAATGTGCGTCTGTTCGGCTCGGTGGCGCGCGGAGAGGCGGACGAAAAGAGCGACGTCGACCTTCTTGTGGAGATGGAGGCCGGCCGCAGCCTCTTCGACCTGGGCGGGCTTCAGTATGAACTGGAGCAGCTGCTCGGCTGCCCTGTGGATGTGGTGACCGAGCGTGGCCTCAAGGCGCGGATCCGTGAGCGCGTGCTGCAGGAGGCGGTGCCGCTATGAGAGATCCAGAAGAGCGGCTGCGAGACATCCTGGAGGCGATCTCCGCCATCGAGCGATACCTGAATCGGGGTAGAGCAGCCTTTGAGCAGGACGAGCTCCTGCAGGGATGGTTTGTCCGGAATTTGCAGATCATCGGTGAGGCTGCAAGGGCGCTGCCCGAAGATGTGCGGGCCATGGCGCCCGAGATCGAATGGCCCAAAATTATCGGGATGCGGAATGTCCTAGTTCATGGTTACTTCGACATCGACTTGGACATCGTGTGGGATGCCGCCAGCCGCGATGCTCCGGCACTCAAGCCCTCTGTTGAGCGATTGCTGAAGAAACTGGAGGAGATGGGGTCATGACCCTCAGCGAGCTATTGAGTGCCAAACGTGAGGAGATCCTGCGCATCTGCGAAAAATAGGGGGCGAGGAACGTGCGTGTGTTCGGCTCCGCCGTTCGAGGTGAGGACCGGGACGACAGCGATATCGACTTCCTGGCCGTGAACCAGATCACCTTCCAGGATGGCAGGAGCACACGCCGCCCGGACATCGTGCTCTTCGTAAACCGCCTGCCGCTATCATCGAGCTCAAGAACCCGACGTATGAGGGTGTGGCTGGGATGCCTACCGGCAGCTCCAGACGTACACGACCACGAATCCTGCGAGGTCATATGATGCTGATTCCGGTGTACGATCACGGAACCCATATTCAGCGGTTCCGCCATGCGAGACAACCTCTTATCGAAGAGCTTAAGTACAAGCAAGTCGACCAATAGCGAGGCCCGCCTTAACTCAGCCTGGTAGAGTGCGCGGCTGTAGTATGTATCGCACCCTCTGGGTGCTGCGCGCAGTCACCGCGATGTCCCCGGTTCGAATCTGGGAGGCGGGACTTGTGAAATGTCCGGATGGTGTAGTGGCCTATCATGAAGCCCTGTCGAGGCTTCGACCCGGGTTCGAATCCCGGTCCGGGCGCTTATTCTCCTGGGCGTTGGACGCCCAGGGATCCTCACTCCGACCGGTCGCCTGTTACTTGCTTCGGTGCAGGTTCGCTCATCGAAAAAATGGAGGTCCACTTCTCGGATCAGCCCCGGGCAGGTGTTGTGAGGTCGCAGCTGTCTGCAGCTTATTGACTCATTCATTCGCCAAAGGCCTTCGATTATCGTTCAGCTTTCGGGCCCACAACACAAAAAGTATCTTTTGTAGATTTCAGAGTTTCAGCCTTGCGGCTTCCTCTGGCGTGTAGCCCTCATGCACGATCTTTGAGAGCTTCTTGGTGAGCAGTGTCGGATTGTCTGCCTGGAAGATGTTTCTTCCTATGGAGATGCCGGCAGCGCCAGCCTGCATCGCATCGTAGACCATCTGGAGGAGATCAGCCTCAGTATCCATCTTCGGGCCGCCTGCTATGACCACCGGCGCGGGGCATCCTCTGACGACCTCTCTGAATGTGTCAGGTGAGCCTGTATAGTTTGTCTTGACTATATCCACGCCAAGCTCGGCTCCAACTCTAGCTGCGTGCTTCACATACTCGACGCTGTGCTCTGACCTCACCTTTGCACCGCGCGGATACATCATGGCGAGAAGCGGCATGCCCCAGAGATCGCACCTCCTCGCGACCATGCCCAGATCTCGCAGCATCTCCGCCTCGTCCTCGGCGCCCACATTCACATGAATGCTGACACCATCTGCGCCAACCCTTATTGCGTCCTCAACCCTGGTCACGAGCACCTTGTGGTTTGCATCCGGTCCGAGGGATGTGGACGCTGATAGATGGATTATTAGCCCGACATCTCTGCCGTAGCCTCTGTGGCCGTACAGCGGCAGACCCATGTGCCCGAGGACGGCATTTGCGCCACCCTCCGCGACCTTGTCCACTGCAGCTGCCAGATCGATGAGACCCGGTATGGGACCGACTGTGAGTCCGTGGTCCATCGGGACTATGACTGTCTTCTTAGTCTTTCTGTCTATTATGCGCTCAAGCCTTATCGATTTTCCAATCTTGCTCATGATCGCCCATAGGATGCGAGCCAGAAATTAAATGCAGCGGTTCATCTCTGCTCTGAAACCAGTTTTACGGAAGAACGAGCGTTCCAGGTAACCAGCCCGCATGATCTTCCAAAACAGCAGGTTGCAGAAAAGCGGTTGCGGCCCGTCCCCATGTGGGGACGGGACAAACAATCTTCATCCTGATAGACTCATCTCGGGAGCGTGTAATGTATTCGCACATCCTTCAGGCTCGGCCTGACCTTCTTCAGCGCCTCCTCGAAGTGCCTGCGCTCCACCTTGAGGTTCTTCAGAGACTCCTCATCCTGTGGCTTGCCAGCGAGCACGTACTCCCTGATCGCGAGCATCACAGCCTCGCTGCACACCGCTGCCAGATCAGCGCCGCTGTAGTTCTCGGTGCGCTTTGCGATCTCGGCGAGATCCACATCGTCTGCAAGGGGCCTGTTTGCGGTGTGTATCTTCAGTATCTCCAGCCTCGAATCCTCATCGGGCGGGCCTATCTCTATCATCCTGTCGAACCTTCCAGGCCTCAGGAGCGCTGGATCGATTATGTCAGGCCTGTTCGTCGCCGCTATGACTATCACGTTGTGCAGCGGCTCCAGCCCGTCCATCTCAGAGAGTATCTGGCTTATCACCCTCTCCGTCACATGCGAGTCTGCTGATCCGGAGCTTCTCATGGGAGCGATGGCATCTATCTCATCAAAGAAGACCACCGCGGGCGCGGCCTGCTTTGCCTTCCTGAACGTCTCCCTGACAGCGCGCTCCGACTCTCCGACCCACTTGCTCAGGAACTCAGGGCCCTTGACGCTTATGAAGTTGGCCTGGCTCTCCGTCGCCACCGCCTTTGCGAGCAGGGTCTTGCCTGTGCCGGGCGGTCCGTAGAGGAGTATCCCCTTCGGCGGACTGGCCTTCATGTGCTCGAAGATCTTCGGGTATGTCAGAGGCCACTCCACGGCCTCCATCAGCTCCTGCTTCGCCTGCTTGAGGCCACCGATATCGCTCCAGTGGACGTTCGGCGACTCCACAAGCACCTCACGCATCGCTGACGGCTCGAGATCCCTCAGGGCGTCCATGAAGTCTGCCATCGTCACCTCGATCTTGTTCAGTATCTCAGCAGGTATCGATTCGACCTCGAGATCGAGCTCCGGCAGCACACGCCTCAGAGCACGCATGCCGGCCTCTCTGGCCAGTGCAGCGAGATCCGCGCCGACGAAACCATGGGTTATGTCAGCCAGCTTTCCGAGATCAACATCAGAGCTCAGAGGCATGCCCCTTGTGTGTATCTGGAGGATCTCCAGCCTGGCATCCCTGTTCGGCACCCCGATCTCGATCTCCCTGTCGAACCTGCCCGGCCTGCGAAGCGCTGGATCGAGGGCATCCGGCCTGTTTGTGGCTCCTATTATCACAACCTTACCCCGCGACTCCAGGCCGTCCATGAGCGCGAGGAGCTGGGCGACGACCCTTCTCTCAACCTCGCCCGTGACCTCCTCCCTCTTGGGGGCGATCGAGTCGATCTCATCTATGAGTATTATGCTGGGCGCGTTCTCCTCTGCGGTCTTGAAGAGCTGCCTGAGGCGCTCCTCCGACTCGCCGTAGTACTTGGACATTATCTCAGGGCCGCTCAGGGTCTCGAAGTGAGCGTTTGTCTCGGATGCGAGAGCTCTTGCCAGCAGTGTCTTGCCGGTGCCTGGCGGACCGTGCAGAAGCACGCCCTTCGGAGCCTCAACGCCAAGCCGCTCGAAGAGCTCGGGATGCTTCATCGGGAGCTCGATCATCTCCCTGACCTTCTTGATCTCAGCGCTCAGACCGCCGATATCCTCGTAGGTCACGCGCTGTATCATCTTCTCCTCCTTCGCCGGCTTCTCGCTGAGCTCTATCCTGGTGCGATCTCCTATCACAACAGCATCTCTCGGGGGCGTGACCCTCACAGCGACGAGATCGATCTTGCGCCCCATGACGTTGAGCTCTATGACGTCTCCCCTCGAGATAACCCTGCCCTCCATGTACCTCTTCAGGTACTCCTCTCCGCCCGTTATGCGGAGCGGAACGGTGGGAGCGAAGACAACAGTCTCGGCCGGAGCTGCCTGGATGATCCTGACAGGAACCCGCTCATCTATGGTGACCCCGGCGTTCCTCCTGAGCGTGCCGTCCATTCTGATTATGCCTGTCCCTGTATCCTCCGGATAGCCGGGCCAGAGAAGTGCAGCAGTCTGCTTCTTCCCCCTGATGCTTATGACGTCCCCGGCCTGCCAGCCCTTCTCCCTTATAACAGCGGGATCCACGCGTGCGATTCCTCTTCCAACATCGGAAGCCCGCGCCTCCCCTACCTTCAGAACTACCTCCTCTGTCATATCATTACCTCCATATACAGTATCACAGCCAGGTACAAAATTTTATCCTGTTTGCACCCCGGCGCGATTCTTGTTAACCTTGTTTTACTAACTTTTTGTTAGTAAGAATATGGAACTGATATATAAACTTTTCTCTGTGGTTGATGACGTGTGGAGTCCTGAAATTATTTCGCCATCGTTCCAATTGTATGCGGTTTGAATTATTCATATTTTATTCACAACCCGAACAACCTGTGTGCGATTGCGAAATAGGCTTCTAAAGGCATTTTTCGCCTGAAAGCCATTTCAGGAGTCTCAATTCGTTCTAAATCCAGGCTTCCATGAGGTCTGTCGTTATACCATCGTATAAAATCTTCAAATGAAGAAAAAGCCGATCTATGCCTGGTATATTCACCGAAGAACCGTTCTAGCTTCCCGTTAGTCTGGGGATGCTTTACTCTGGCTAATATTGGCTTAATGCCGTAGTTTTCGATATGATTTTTGAAATCGCTGCTCCATGTTCCGTCATCATGGATTCTGTGTGCTCCGAACTCGCTTCCATGGTCCAATATGAGTTCTCTCATGGGA